>JALZII010000208.1 GCA_030860365.1 Actinomycetota bacterium | reverse complement strand
GGGTCGACCTCGGAGACGGGCTTGGTGAAGTGGTCGGAGGGCAGATCGCTCACCTAGTGGTTCCTCCTGGAGGTACTGGCCCGCTTTGGCGAGCGACTGGGTGTGGCTGGCAAGCGCGCCGAATGAGATGCCAGAGCATCGGCGATTTCGGCGCGCGCAGTCAGGCGCGCCCAGGCACCGCCAAACGGGTCTGGACTGACAGGAGGGGCCACTAAAGCCACGGTACCAGCGCCACCCGCTGCGTCCGAGCTCTACGTGGCGACGCTGCCCTGGAGCAGCAGCTCGTATTGCAGGATCGGGAAGCTAGGCCAGGCCCACGGCTCCGGAATCGCCGCCGTCATGCCGCGTCCCCGGAACCGAGGAGCCCCCCAGGCGCGGGCGCCTTGCCGGGCGGGTCTCGCGGCCTTCCGCGGGCATAGCGGCGAGCAAGTCGCCGCCCGATGCGCCGCGACGGCAGCTCGATGACGTAGTAGGAGACCGCGCCGATCGCGATGGAAACCACGAACACGTAGACCGCCCATTTCCACAGGAAGCTCTCGACCTGCGGGATGCCGATCGTGTAGAAGCCGAAGAAGATGACCGGGAAGTGGTACAGGTAGACCGAGTAGCTGATCTCCGAGAACCAATACAGCGGCCCCCGGTTGGTCAACGGCCATTGCAGCCACCTGGGGGCGAGCGACACCGCGACCACGAAGACCGCCAGCACCAGCGGCAGCGCGGCGCGCACGGCGGCCGGCTCTTGGAAGATGCCGAGGTGGTACGGGATGTTGGCGCCCCCCACATAGGCAAGCCCGACCAGGGCCGTCGCCGCGACCAGGGTCACGACCACCATCGTGCGCGCGTGAGCGCGGGGCCAGCCGCTGTCGCTGAGTCGGACGAAGGCCCAGGCCCCGGTCATGCCGCTGGCGAAGTCGGCCATGAAGAGCGGCGCCTGGATCATGTAGTCGAGCCCGTCGTAGAGGCCCTGCGCGTCGGGCTCCAAGAATGCGAATCGCCAGGCCGCCGAGGCCACGACCGCGATGGCGAGACCGGCGAGCGGATGGCGCAGGTAGCTCGAGGCGACCAGCGGAAGGACGAGGTAGAAGACGAGGTCGACCGATATCGACCAAACGGGGGAGTTGACGAGGAATCCCTGGGTCGCGGGCGAGACGATGCGCTGCAGGAAGGCCGCGTGGATCAGGATGCCGTCCAGCCCGCGGTCGGCGGCGTTCTCGATTGCCTGATTCGACAGGAGGGGGAACAGGACGAGCACGAGCAGCATGCAGACGTAGTAGGGCGGAGCGACCCGCGCGAAGCGCCGGATGGCAAAGGCGCGGACGCTGCCGAAGCCGGCGTTGCGCACCACCGGTAGGAAGAGCACGAATCCGGTCGTGAAGAACAGGAGGTCGAGGGCCATTGGGCCGGCGTACTCGTAGAAGGCCCGGACGATCGGGTCGTTTGCCGTCCAGCGGGCCGCGCCGCCGACGTGGAAGGCGATCACCAAGAGCAGCGCGATCCCCCGGATGCCGTGCAGGGTCGGCACGAACAGCGGTCCCGCGACGGCGGGCGGCGGCTTGGTCGTTCCCGGCCTCAAGCGGGCGATCTTAGGTCCGCTGGTGGCGGGACCGCTAGGCTGGCGCCGTGGTCAAGAGGGGGAGACGCAGCCCGTTGCGGAAGAACAACCTGCAGCGCGAGCGTAACTCCACCGAGAGCGATCTACTCCGGACTCCTCAGCCCGAGACGGAGCTCAAGCTCCGCATTCTCGACCTCGCTCTCCCCGCTCGGAGCGCGGTGGTCTTCGGCGACATCTACTTGGTCGAGGGAGCATACGGGCGGAAGTGCGCCGAGTCGGGCTGCGAACGGGTGCTCGTGGTGGACACGCTCGAGACTCCCGGCTGGCTCGGTCACAGGCAAGCTCTTCCGATGCTGGATTTTCAGAAGGGAGACTTCGCTGATCCGTTCTTCATGAGCGGAATACGCGAACGCTTCGAGATCTCGATCGCGTTCAACGTGCTGCTCCATCAGCCTCCTCTGCTGAGCACGATCCATCTGGTCCTGGACAAGACAGAGCGTGCCATCTGCATAGTCCAGCCGATGCTCAAGGAGCGAGATGTGCCCAACAGCCTCGTCTACCTGCCCGGGAACGCCGACGTGGACCAGCTTGCTCCGGTGTCGAGTGACGATCCGGCCGACGTCCGCGCCTTCTCGGTCGAGGAGGTCAACCACAGCCACTGGATCTGGGGGATGACGCGATCGTTCTTGGGCAGCGTGCTGGCGGGCGAGGGCTTCGAGGTCACACAGGAGGAGACGGGGGAGAGCCTCCCCAACGCCAACTGGTTCTGGTACGGCTGCGTTGCGGAGCGACGTGAGACCAACCCCCGCCACTGGAGCCAGACGCTGCCGCAGCCCGGGGTCCTCGACCTGGGCTGGTGACCAGAGTTCGGCCGCCGCGTTGACGCTGATCGAGCAACCAGACGCGCTCGGGGATTTGCAGGTGGACTCCGTCGCTGGCCGCGTACTCCAGTCCGAGCAGATGGCCCGTTATCGCTGGGCCGCTCAGGCGGCCGACGGCAAGGAGGTCCTCGACGCTGGCTGTGGAGCTGGTCTCGGGACGAGGATCCTCGCCGAAGCCGGCGCCGAGCGCGTGATCGGCGTCGAGCCCCTGGAGGAGACCGTTGCCGAGGCCCTACGGCGGGCGGGTGACGTGGCCCAGCTGGTGGCGGGCGACCTAGGGGCGCTGCCGTTCGCGCCCTCCTCGTTCGACGTCGCCGTCTGCTTCGACGTCGTCGAGCGGGTGGAGCAGTGGGCCCAGCTCCTGGACGAGCTTCACCGGGTCCTGCGCGAGGACGGAATCCTGCTCATCTCCTTCCCCGGGCGGCCCGGGTCTGGGGGGCCCGAACGCGAGCTCGCGAGCCGCTTCTCGGCGGTCGCACTTCACCACCAGCACTCAGGGCTCGCCTCGGCGATCGTGGCCGAGAACCTCACGGAAGCCGGTGCGGCGCCCTCGGCGCGCCTGACCGCTTCGCCGGACGCAGGCCAGGCGCCGACCACGCTGGCGGTCGCCGGAAAACGGGAGACGCTCGTTCTGGAGGACCTGGTGGTGCTCGCGGCCGCCTTCGAAGTCCAATGGTGGGAGGACGAGGTGACACGAGCGCGGCGGGAAGCCGACGAGGCCCTGCGACGAGTCGAGGAAGCTCGCGGGCGAGAGGAGCACGCCTTCTCCGAGCGTCAACTGGTCGCACGGAGGCTGATCGAAGCCGAGCAGCTCACCGCTCAGGCCCAGGTGAGGGCTCACTCGCTCGAGGAGGAGATCGGTCGCCGGCGAGAGGAGATAGTCAGCCGCGACGCCGCCGTCGCCGCGCTCCAGCAAACCGCGAGCCGGGGGATGACCTCGCTGCGTCGTGGCGCGAAGGCGCTGCTGGGCGCCCGGCGGTAGCGGCCAGACGGTGGCCGCTTCGACCACGCTCTGCTTCGTCGGCGCGAGCCGCGGCAACCACTACATGAACGAGATTCTCTCGGCGGTCGCGCACGCGGTTCGCGCCGAGGGGGCCGAGGCAAGCTTCGTCCTGGACGCGGCACCGCCCGCCGACGAGTCGACCGTCTACGTCCTCATCCCGCACGAGTACTTCGTCTGTGCGCCGTTCGCCGGCCACCCGACCGGCGGGCAGCTCGCACGTACGATCTCCTTCTGCGTCGAGCAGCCGGGCACCCAGTGGTTCGAGGTCAGCTGCCGCCACGCCGCTCGCACCGCCGCCGTGGTGGACATCCAGCGCAGCTCGTTGAAGGTGCTGCGCCGGCGCGGGCTGGCCGCCGAGCACTTCCGCCTCGGCTACACCGACTACTGGGATCGCTGGGGTCGTGCCGAGGAGGTGGATCGGCCGATCGACGTCCTGCACATGGGCTCGGCCAACGAGCGGCGAAACCGGCTTCTGGCCTCGTACGCCGAAACGTTGTGGCCGCGCGAGACCCGGCTCCTGGTTCCGCCGGAGGCGCCGAAGACGCAGACCCGCGACGACTACCTCATGGAGGACGAGAAGTGGCGCTGCCTGCGCTCGGCCAAGACGATCCTGAACGTCCATCGGCAGGACACGACGTTCTTCGAGTGGGCTCGAGCGCTCGAGGCGATCGCGAACGGCTGCGTGGTGGTCTCCGAGCACTCCGCCGACAGCTCCCCGCTCGTGGCGGGCGAGCACTACGTCAGCGGCAGCGCGGACAATCTGGCCCTTCTCGCGAACGGTCTGCTCGAGGACGAGGATCGTCTGCGGGCGATCCGGCTCGGCGGGTACGACTTCGTGCGCTCCGAGCTGTCGATGCGGCCGGCTGCACAACGTCTGATCGAGCTCGCCGAGGAGGTGCGGCGGGCGGCAAGGCGGCGCTCGGCGCGGGCGCCACGCGCGCCCGGACCAGAGCCCGACACGGTCGCAGGCTCGATGTCGCGGGACAAGCAGCCAGAAGCGCCCGCCCCGAACCTGATGGGACGCTTCGGAGCGAGGGTGAGGGCGGTCGCCCTCCGCGATCCGTGGGTGCGAGGCCTGGTTCGAAGCCAGGCACTTGCCAGCGAACGGTCCGCCAAGCAGATCGTCGCGATCAAGCGCCTGGCCCTGGCCGACCTCGACATGAAGCGGACGCTGCGCGCCCACCAGCTCGTGGCCCGGGGTGAGGACCCGGACGCGCTGCGGACGATCGCGCGCACGCCTGCCTACGGGCGCGCGGCCGTGCGGATCTCGGTCATCACCCCCGTTTACAACCATGCCGTGGAGGTCGAGCGTGCCCTGCAAAGCGTCCTCTCCGCCGACTACAAGGATGTCGAGGTCGTGCTGCTCGACGATGCCTCGAGCGACGATTCTGCCGGTTCGGTCGTGCGCTTCTTTGAGTCGAAGCCCTTCCTCCCAGGCATCCTGCTCCAGAATCCAGTGAACCGGGGGCCCGCCGCTACCCGCAACGCCCTGATGGGCCGAGCGAGAGGGGAGTTCGTGTTCGCCCTCGACGCCGACAACGAGATCTATCCGCCCGCCCTCACCCGCCTCGTGAGTGCTCTCGAGCGCGATCCGCAGGCCGCGTTCGCCTACTCGATGCTCGAGGAGCGCAGGGAGGGCGCTCCCGGGGGACTGCGGTCGGCGCTTCCATGGGAGCCCGATCGGCTTCGGCGCGACAACTACATCGACACGATGGCGCTTCTGCGTCGGCGTGAGCTCGTCGAGCTCGGCGGTTACGAGGAAGATCTGCGGCTCCAGGGCTGGGAGGACTACGACCTCTGGTGCCGTTATGCCGAGCAGGGCCTCCGGGGGGCTTTCGTTCCCCAGATCCTGGGCTGCTATCACCGCAGCGAGTACTCGACGATCACGCTCACCGACATCGACGACTCGGAGATGAGATGGCTGCTGCGCAAGCGCTACCCCAGGCTGATGGAGGGGGATCCGATCACCTGAGCTCCCGCTCGGCTCACCGAGCTTCGGGGGGACCGGCAGCGAAACGCCGCTTCGTGGACCTCAGCGGGGAGGTGACCCGCCAGCTGACCGAGCTCTCCATGGCTTCCAAGGCGTCCCTGGCCGCCCGGACCTCAGCCCGCAACGCCTGCTCCCGCGCCTGGAATGCCTCCCGGAGCTGGGCCATCTGGTCCTCCCAGGCCTTCAAGTCGACGGGGTCGGTGAGCACGGCTGTTCCTTGCATGCTCGGCAAGGGGACGTCGCCGGCGACCGCGAGCGTGTAGAGCTCCTCGCCGGGGGCGGCGCCTACGACCTTGCGGACGCTGCTCGCGATCTCGACCGCCGAGCTCCTGGCGCCAAGACCGGCGTCGTCGGTGATAAGAGATGTGATCCACGGATGCTGGCGATAGAGCGCCACGTGCCGGAACCGCTGCGTCAATGCGGCGTGGAGCTCGCTCGGCGTGTACTCGTGGACGTGGTAGGGGTTGCCGGGCAGATAGACGTGGCGGTTCGGAGACGACAGGATCAGCAGGCCGTCAGGTCGCAGGACTCGCCGCAGCTCATCGAGAGCCAACTCGCCCCGATTGACGTGCTCGATGACCTCGAAGCAAACGACCACGTCGAACGAGCGAGGGGCAAACGGCATCCTCTCCAGGTCTCCGACCTCGAACTGTCCGATCGCGCCGGCGCGAAAGACGGCGTCCTCGACAGCCTCCGGTGAGACGTCGAGACCTACGATGCGGGAGGCACCCGCCTCCGCGAGCATCTCGGCGCCGTAGCCGACCCCGCAGCCGGCGTCGAGCACCTCCCTGCCGGCCACCACCGTCGCCGCCCACCTGTAGCGCCCCTCGTGCTCGGCCTGGATCAGCCCGCCCATGGTCTCCGGCACGAACCGCTCCTCCGACGGTCGCTCCCCGGCCGGCGTCTCAGGGGCGCTCGTGGGCAGCGGCTGCGCCGCCGGCGTGCGAAGCTGGTAATCCTCGCCCGGCTCCGTCGACAGGTTCGGGTTGTAGTAGGGGTCACCGGCCTCGAGCGTGTCTCCCCACCGATGCCTGAAGCGACTCCGGTCCCGCGGCTGTGCGCGTCCGCAGCCCGGGGCGCCCTCCTGAGTCCGCAGCACGGCGCGCGGGGTCCAGACGACGCGGTCGCCCCCGCCCAGGGCACGGAGGCAGAGGTCCACGTCCGCGAGGTCACCGAGGCGCTCCTCGAATCCCTCCAGCGCGGCGAAGAGGCCCCTGCCGATCATCAGGCACGCCCCACCAACCGCGCTCGTGTTACGCGCGACGCTCAACAGCCCTCGATATCCAGGATCGTCGGCCGGGAACGCCTCTCCCACCGCGTGCGCCGGGGGGTCATGGTCGACCGCCAGCACCCCTCCCAGCGCCAGCGTGCCGTCGGGGAATACGAGCTTGCCACCGGCCACACCGACTCCTGGCTGCTGTACCTGCTCGAGGAGGCGTTCGATCCAGTCGGGACTGTCCACCTCCGTGTCCCCGTCGAGGAACTGGAGGTAGTCGCCCGTGGCGACACGCGCACCGAGGTTCCTCGCCGCCGAGCGGTTGAGCGGCTGGTCGGAGGAGACGATCCGGCACTCGATCCCTGGAAGCTCGACCTCGCGAGGCGCACCGTCGGGCGGCTCGACGAGCACCACCTCGTACTCGGGGTACGCCGTCCGCTGGCGGATCGAGTCCAGGCAGCGAAGGACGAGATCGTCCCTGCGGGCGGTGGCTATGACGATGCTCACCGTCGGCGTGCCCTCGAGCTCCCAGGCGACGTGACGGGTCCCCGGGTGGTCGAGGGGTGCGATACGGGCGCGCTTTCCGCGCCGGCGGGCGACGGCCCCGATCAGCTCGCGAGCTCGGACCTCGTCGTCACGGGTGCCGCCGGAGCTGCTGTAGAGGACATCTGGGATGCGGTCGACCCGCTGCTCCTCGTCGGCGAGGCGCAGGAGGAGCTCGTAGACGCTTCCGATCGGCAGGGGATCGAGGTCGACCGCCCTGCGCGCACTCGCCCGCGCCACGCACGCGAAGGGCCCGATGTAGTCCATTCCAAGCAGCAGCTCCGGCGACCAGCCGGGCTTGAAGAACGGATCGCAGCGGTTCCCTTCGCCGTCGAGCACATCCGCGTCCGTGTAGAGCACCCGCGGCGGGTCGGGCGCGATCGCCCTCTCCGCGAAGGCGAGAAGTGCGTGGGGGGCGATGACGTCCCCCACATGGGCTAGCACGATGTAGTCGGATTCGCCTTCGAGAAACATCCGTAGCCCTCCAGCCAGGTCTTCGACCCGGGCATGGCCCTCGCCGGTACGGGCCGGACTCGAGGGTGGCTCCGCACGTTCGTCGACGGACGTGTCGAGGCCGGCCGTCACCAGGCTCCAGTTCGGGTAGCTCTGGCCCTCGAGCGACCGAAGCGTTCGGCGCAGTCGCTCGCTGTCCGCGTCGCTCGCGATCAGGCAGACCAGGAGGCGAGGAGCGGCCTCGCGGCTGGCGGCGAGCCGGCGACCCGCCTCTGGCGGGGGCAGCGTGGCCTCTCGACGTGCGAGCCACCCCCGGTACGTAGCGGCGGGGTCCAGCTCGATACGGCGGGTCAGCGTCGTCTCGTTTCCCTCGCCGTCGCGGGCCGTGATGGTCAGCTCGTGCAGACCCGGGCTCCAGCCGCTCGTCGTGAGCCGGAGCATCCAGCCGGACCGGGCCGCGCCCGGCACGCCGGGAAGGGCATCGCGGACATCGGTTCGGCACAGTCCACAGTGAGCCTTGAGCCGCTTCCCAACGTCGACCTCCACGGAGATCTCGTCGCTGCCGGAGCACGCGAGCGCCCAGCCCTTCAGGAGCAGCTGCTCGCCTACGACGGGGCAGCCGTCGAATGGCGGCTCGTCACACCAGAGGCGCGGCCGGTCACCGGGCGGGTCGCCCGCCCAGGATGCTCGCGCGGCCGCGTCGCGCTCCCGCCTGTCCGTGCCAGGCGTCCCAAGGCGCCCGCGGGGGGTTGTGTGACGCACTTCAAGGAAGCTACAACAATGGTGCTCCTCCGCTTTGGACAGGCCCATCGAGCTGTTCCGCCGAGCAGCCGCCTTGCTATACACCGCTCCGAGTGGGGCGGGCGCTCTTGCCCTGCATGATCCATCGCGCTTGGAGAGCTACCTTGCCTGACAGCATCGATCTCGACCGGCTGCGGTAGCGGAGCGCCTCCTGCGATGCCCACCCTCCCTCGACGCCGGCGCCGTCTGCGCGTCGCCGTCCCAGCGCAACTCGCGCGGTTCTCCCCGAGGACGGGGCACGGGCGCGTGTGGTGCCGAGCGGTCGCGGGCCTCGCCGACCGCGTCACGCTGGAGCTGGTGGACCGGCCCCCTTCATCCGCCGGCGTAAAGGCAGACGTGTGGCTCGCGGACGGTCACTCCGGCGCATTGAACGTCGAGGAGCCGGTGGTAGCCGCGATCCACGAGGTGGGATGGACGACGCGAGCGCTGCGAAGCTTCCTCGATCCGAGCTTCGCCTGCGCCTTCTCTGCCAGGACGACCGCGGGTGTGCTGTCCGCGGCCCGCGTGCTCACGCCGTCGGAGTCGAGCCGCAGGCAGGTGCTCGACGCCTACGACGTCCCGGCCGAGCGCGTCCACACGGTCCCCTATGGCGTGGACCTCGGCGTGTTCCGGCCGGGGTTGACGGGCGGGCGGGCGGGCGTGGGCGCGATGACCGCCACCGACGACCCGCCCTATGTCCTTTTCGTCGCGACCCTCCATCCGCGCAAGAACCTCGCCGCGGTGCGGCAGGCGGTGGCACGGCTGGCGAGACGCGGATTCGACCATGTGCTCGTGCTCGTGGCCGCCGATGCCTCCGACCGCGACGACTCGAGCGAACTTCGTCGAGCGGCAGAGGCCGAGCTTCCCGCGGCCCCTGGGCGCATCGTATCGGTACCAACCGGTGAGGACTCCGAGCTCGCCATGCTGATGGCCGGCGCCGATGCGGTCTGCCTGCCGAGCTTCTCGGAGGGCTTTGGCCTCACCGCCCTGGAGGCGATGGCATGCGGCGCGCCGGTGATCGTGTCGGATCGGGGGGCGCTGCCCGAGGTGGTGGGCGGCAGCGGGCTGATCGTGCCGCCGACCGCGGAGGGAGTGGAGCGGGCGCTGGTTCGGATCTTCTCCGATGCCGCGTTCGCCGCGCAGCTGCGAGGGGCCGCTCGCGTTCGCGCCGAGGGCTTCACGTGGGAGCGCATGGTCGGCGGGTGGCTGAACGTCCTGGAACGTGCCGCCGCGGAAGCGCGAGAGCCGAGCGTAGTCGGGAACGTCCTAAGACGCGCCGCCGCGGACGTGCCATAGCCGAGCGTGCGCGGGAACCCTACGAAGATGTCCGCCGGGGGGAGCGCGATGGTGCAACTACCGCAACCGCGCCCGCTGGGCAGCTATGCCCCCGGGTAACTTCGGCCTAGACTTGCAGCGCGATGCGAGCGGTAGGCTATGCGTGCGCGCCTCCCGACGACCGCGCTCCGGAGGTGCCCGCCGACGTTCGCGAGCGCTTGGGGGTGATCCTTCCGGGCGCGGGACTGGGTGCTCAGCAGGCCGCGATCGTCGACGCCTGCACGAAGCGAGGGTGGGAGCTCGGCGACGTCTTCGTCGATGTCCCCGGTCCGGATGCGCGCGATGGCCGGAGCGGCCACGTCCGCGCCCTGGAGGAGCTCGAGCGCGGGCGGGCCGACGTGCTGGTGGCGGCCAAGCTCGACACGGTCTGCCCCTGGTCGGAGCTTCTCGACCTCCTGGACCGGGGTGAGCGCGAGGGGTGGGACCTGGTGGCCCTCGACTTTGCGCTCGACACCCTCACCGCGGACGGGAGGACCGCGCTTCGCTCGCTCGGCGCACAGGCGCGAGCGCTGCCACGCTCGGAGCTGCCGATCCCCCCTGCGGAGCTCATGTTTCGCGTGATCGGAAGCGACAGCCCCGGGCGGTTCGAGGTGGGCGGGCACGTTGACCTGCAGGAGCTCGACCGTGTGCTGAGCGCTCACGGTCGTCCCTTGGCTCACTTCGGGGACATTCTCGACTTCGGATGCGGACCGGGACGGTTTCTCCGCCAGCTGCGCGCGATCGCGCCGGGGGCCCGTCTCTGCGGCGTGGATCAGGACATGGAGGCGATCGCATGGATCCGCAGCGAGCTGCCGTTCGTGGAGACCGCGGTCGGGGGACCGCTCCCGCCGCTTCCCCTCCCCGAAGGCAGCTTCGACCTCACCATCGTCTTCAGCGTCTTCACCCACCTGGACGAGGCCTACCAGGACGCGTGGTTGGCGGAGCTGCGGCGACTGACGCGACCAGGCGGCCTCGTCGTCGCCACCGTTCACGGCATGTCGAAGTGGGAGGCGATCCGCAGCGGGCACATGGCGGGCGAGCCCGGCCTCGAGCAGATGGCGGCGGAGTTCGCCGGTCGTGGCTTTCTGCACTGGACCGGGGACGACTGGGGAGCGTTCTTCCCCGACTACTACCACACGTCGTTTCACCGCGAGGACTACATCCGCGATCGGTGGGCGCGCTGGTTCGACGTCGTTGATGTGGTCGAGCCGCAACCGACCCAGCCCGGCCATCACATCGTGCTGTCCGGCCACGACATCGTGCTGCTCAGGGCACGTGGGCGGCGGCGCGGCCTGCTCGCGCTCGACCGCCCCCGGTTGCGCCGGTCCGCACTGGCGCGTCAGGTCCGCGAGCGCTTCGGGACCAAGGCGCGGTAGGCCGCTCGGCCGCGTCGCAAGAGCAGCCTACCCACTCTGAGCGGCCGGGTCATTCGCCAGGAGAGGGAGTTCCTGAGGGCTCCCAGCAAGGCCTCGGCTTCTCGCCTGCCCTCCTCAGCACGCCGGAGAAGCTCGAAGCTTCGCGCAGTCTCGAGCCGAGCCGCGTGCGCGTCGGCATCGCTGGCGGACGCCTCCGCCTCCGCGATCAGCACGCGCTCCCGTAGGGACCACGCGAGGTCGTGCCAGGACCGCTCCTCGAAGGCGCCACCGATCAACGCCAGCGTGCTCATATCGGGCAGCGACGTGTCGCTGGCCGCCGCGATCGTGTAGAGTTCCTCGCCGGGGCGACCTCGAGCCAGCTTGCGAACGCGAGCTGAGAGGTCCTGTTCCGGCGCCGGCTCGGCGAAGGTGCCGTCGTCGCAGACCAGTGAGGCCACGTGGCTCTGCTGACGGTAGAGCCGGAGGTTGACGAACCGGCGCGTCAGCGCCTTCGCGAGCTCGTCCGGGAGGTACTCGTGCAGGTGGAATGGGTTTCCCGCGGGGTAGACGGCGGCATTCGGTACGGACAGAAGCAGCAGACCCTCTGGCCGCAGGACCCGTCGAAGCTCGTCGAGCGCGCGCTTTGGATCGCTGGCGCGTACGACCGTTCCGAAACAGACGACCACGTCGAAGGAGCCATCGCCGAAGGGCAGCTCGTGAACGTCGCCGACCACGAACTCGCCCACGCTGCCGAATCGGTCCCGGGCGTCGAGTACTGCTGCCTCACTGATGTCCAGGCCGACGGCTCGCCTCGCGCCGGCCGCAGCGATGGCGGCGGTCCCGTACCCCACGCCGCAGCCCGCGTCAAGGACCTCCCGGTCACGGACCATCTCGGCCGCCCAGCGGTAGCGGGCCTCGTGCTCGGCCTCGAGCAGGCTCCCGTGCGCATCCTCGGGCATGAAGCGCTCGGCCGGACCAGGGACGGGGGCTCCGAAGGTCTCGCTCGCCGCACCGTCGCCGCCACCTCCCTGTGGGGCCGCCGAAACCCGCGGATCCGGCCGGCATTCGACCCCCCCGCGCACACTGACGGCATGCCCATCCGCCCCGCGCGCCACCACGACAAGAGGGAGCCGGCCCGCCTGGTGGGCATCGAGCTCGATGGTCAACTCGAAACCGGCGTTCGTCAGATCGTCATCGAAGACTCCAGCCAGGTCCGTCCGAGCGACGCCGTACCTGGCCCGGTAACGGAGTCCGTCCAGATACACGGAGACGTCATCGATCCCCGCGCGAGAGTAGGCCCATCCCCTGACGTCGAGATACCCGACGGCTCTCGCCATCCGGTTGAGCGGGGGACCGTCGCACACCATCGCGGTTCGCCCCTCCGAGATGGCCCTCGCGAGCCCGTCGAACGTCTGAGGTGCGGGCTCGAACTCCTCTGCCGTGCCGGCCGCCGGGCGACCCAAGCCTTCGTTGGCGGGGCGCGCCTCCATCGGCGACAGACTATCCGCGGCCCGGGCTGCCATCGTGCGGAAGCTCATACGACAATGGAAGGAAAGCGGGGTGGTAGAAGGGATCTCCGCCCGAATAGCGCGAGCTCCAGCGCTCGCGGAAGCGCTCGACGTCGCGCCTGTTCGCCTCCGTGGGGAGCGAGGATCGCTCATGATGGGTGAGGACGGCGCGGGGGGTCCACACGACTCGGCGGCCTCGCTCGATCGCCCGCAGGCACAGGTCCACGTCGCTGAACTCGGAGTCGAACGACTCGTCGAAGCCGCCGAGCCCCTCGAAGAGGTCGGCGCTCACCATCATGCAGGCACCGGTCACCGCGCTCCAGTTGCGCGTCATCTGAAGCATTCCGCGGTATCCCGGCGCGTCGGCGGGAAAGCCCATGTTGACGTGGCCGACGCCCGCGGCCGACCTCGCGATCACGACGCCGGCGTGCTGGACCTCCCCCCTCGGGTAGAGGAGCTTGCAGCCGACCACCCCCACGCCGGGCGTGAGAAGGTGCTCGAGCATCCGCTCGATCCAGTCGGGGGTGCGCACCTCCGTGTCGTCGTTGAGCAGCAGCAGATGATCGCCCGACGCCGCCCCGGCTCCGATGTTGACCGCGGTGGAGAAGCTGAAGCGCCCCCGGTAGGGCACTACGCGATGCACGACTCCCTCCAGCAGCCTCCCGACCGAGGCGAGCCCTTCGGCGCTCGAGTCGACGACGATCACCTCGAAGCTCGGGTAGGTCGTGCGCTCGCGCAGCGAGGGCAGGCACCTTGCCAGGAGGCTCTCCGAGGCGCTCGGGATGACGATCGAGACGAGCGGCTCCCGGTCGAGCTCCCAGCGGACATCGCGCGCGCCCGGACGCTCCAGGGCGACGACCTGCGCACGCCGCCCGCGCCGTGCCGCGAGCCGCCCGATGGCGCCGCGAGTCCGGGGGTCGTCCGCCGGAGTGCGCGGGGCCTCGGAGGTGAACAGCGTCTCGGGGATGCGCTCTACGCTGAGCGATGCGTCGAGGATGCGCAGCAGGAGCTCGTAGATCGTTGCCGGAGCCCGTGCTTGGGCAGCGATCGCCGCCGCGGCGGCGCGAGGCCCGATCGCCACCAGCGGTCCCACGTAGTCGGTCGCCAGCAGCAGCTCAGGCGACCAGCCCGGCTTGAGGAACGCGTCGCCGCGCTCGCCGTCGGCCATCACCGCGTCCTCGTCGGCGTAGACGAGATCTGGTGCCGGTCGGCGGCCCATGGCCGCGGCGAGGCACGCCAGGGCGTGTGGAGCGAGCGCACCGCGATCCTCGACCAGGACCGCGGGCTCGCCGCCGCCGGCGACTGCCTGCAGGACCTCAGCGAGCGGCCCGGCGGCGCGGTGCCAGCTCGAGTGCGTCTGGCGAGCGAGCGAGGCCTCGAGCGCGCCGGGCGCCCGCTTTCGCTCCTTCGCCCTCGCCCTCGTCCGCGGAGTGCCCGCCGCCTCGATGACGTGGACGGCGAGCGGGGCCGCGCCTTCGGCCGGCGCCGGTGTCAGCCCCGACTTCGATGCCTCGCCCCGCCCGGAGCGTCGCAACCAGGCGCGGTACGGCAGGTCGGGTCCCACCTGCACGTCGCCGCGCTGAGCGACGGCGCCACCCCCGCGCCCCACTGCGCGGATCGTCAGCTCGTGCGACCCGGGCGCCCACCGCCGGGTGTCCAGGACCAGGAAGAAGCCCACGGCCTCCCCCCGGCGGCCGGGAAGGGCCCGGTTCACGTCGGGCCGGGGAAGATCCGTCCTCGGCTCGAACCGGCGACCGTGCGCCACGACGGCAATCTCCTCGACGCCGGCCGTGCAGTACGCCCAGCCGTGGACGTGGAGGTACTCGTCCGCGCAGGCCGTGCCGTCGAGGACGGGCCAGTCGCACCACATGACGGTCCGACCCGCGGCGATCGCCCCCGCCATCTCCTCAGTGGTCTCGGGTGGCGCCTTGGAGGCGATGTCGACCTCGGACCGCAGCGACGCCGATCGCTTGGCGCGGGCCGCCCCTCGGGATGACCCCAGCCCGCAGAGAAGCCTCTGCAAGCGCATCCGGGCACCCTACTCACCCAGGGTCGGTGCAATCGCGCTCTATAGTGCCGCGCCGTGGGCGATCTCGCCACCGAGCTCGCCGAGCACGATTTCTGGTACCACACGATCGAGCTGCCCGGGGGTACCAGGACGCCCGGCCTCTTCGACATGCCCCGAGCGCTGTCGCAGGTGAGGATGCCGGAGTCGCTGAGCGGGAAGCGCTGCCTCGACGTGGGGACGGCCGAGGGCTTCTGGGCTTTCGAGATGGAGCGGCGGGGCGCCAGCGAGGTGGTCGCGATGGACCTGGGCGAGTGGGCCCTTTTCGACTGGCCACCGGCGTACGGTCCCGTGCACCAGGGGGAGATGGACGTGGTTCCGCGCTTCAGACTCGCGCACGAAGCCCTGGATTCGCGCGTCGAGTGGGTAGCCGGTTCCGTGTACGACCTCACTCCGGAGGTCCACGGCGAGTTCGACTTCGTCTTTCTGGGAAGCCTGCTCATCCACCTCCGCGATCCGGTGCGTGCGCTTTCCGCCGTCCGAACCGTGCTCCGGGGCGAGCTCCTGCTGAACGATGCGATCTCGCTTCCCCTTACTCTGCTGCGGCCCCGGCAGCCCGTCGCGCGGCTTGCTGAAGCGGAGCAACCCGCCTGGTGGGTCCCGAATGTCGCCGGCCTGCGGCGGCTCGCCGAGACCGCCGGCTACAGGGTGCTCGCCGCCGGAGGCCCCTACTTCCTACGGTTCGGAAAGGGGCGCGCCACCGCACCGCAGCAGATCCTCGCGCCGGTGCCGCTGACCCCGCTGCAGAGGCTTCCGCTCCAGCTGATCCGCAACGCGAGGGATCGGCTTGGTATCCCCCACGCCTGGCTGGTCGCCTCGCCGCGGCCCGACCTCGCGAACGAGCCTCCCCCGAGCGATCTCTCCCCTGCCGCCGCGGTTCCGGCGGACGTGCCGCCCACAGCGGGGATTACTCGTCCTAGCGCGAGCCCCCGGCCTACGTAGGGTCCTCCCGGATGGTAATGGCTGCCTCCACCAACAGTCGGCAAGCTCGTCCTCCTCACACGAGGGTCAACAAGGCGCTGGAGTGTGAGCTCGCGGGTACAGGCTGGATGTATCCGTGGGAGCTCGCCGATGGGATTACGGCGCCGCTGCTCGGGGACAACCTCCCCTGGGTACACCGCACCCGCGCGGAGATGATCGAGGGCCCGGTGCGGGAAGCGCTCGCAGCGGCCGGCCCTGACGCGACGGCGCTGGACCTGGCCTGCTGCGAGGGCTGGTTCTCGCATCGGCTGCTCGAATGGGGCGCACGGCGCGTGGTCGGGGTCGACGTCCGGGAGCTGAACATCCGGCGGGCGGAGCTCGTACGCGAGCACTTCGGCATCGACCGCGAGCGGCTGAGCTTCGTCCGCGCCGACGTGTTCGAGCTGGACCCGGAGGATCTCGGACGCTTCGACGTGGTCCTCGTCCTCGGGCTGATCTACCACCTCGAGGACCCGACCGGCGCGTTGCGCAGGGCGCGTGCGTTGACGCGCTCGCTGTGCGCGATCGAAAGCCAGCTCACGCGCCAGAGCCGGCCGATCATCCACGGGACCGGTAGCCCCGACGCCTTTTCCGAGGCCGAGGCCAGCTTTGCCGCCGTGGTCGAGCCCGATGCGGTTTCGAACCCGCTCGCATCCGTCACCGGGATTCTGAGCCTCATTCCCAACCGCGCCGCGCTCGACACGCTCACGCGCGCGGCCGGCTTTGGGGAGGTCGAGTTCCTGCAGCCCTCTCCAGACCACGATGTCCAGTACCTCCGCGGCGACCGCGCCGTGGTGGTGGCCCGCTGAGGCGACCGGGCGGGGCGGGCGACGGCTCGCGATCCTCCGCGCCGACCTTCCGCTCCTCCGGCGCTCCCCGTGGGGGGGTCAGACCTCGTAGCCGAGCTCCTCGAGCTTCTCCCCGAGGAGCTCGCTGACCACCTGCTGCTCGCCCGGTGCCAGGTTCTCGCGCCAGAGCCCGGGAGCCGCCGCGCGAAAGAACTTGCCGGTGCCGCGCTTCTCCGGGGGGATGCTCGCGAACGACTCGCGCGAGACCATTTCCCAAAGCTCGTCCTCACTCGTCGCGAGGCCGGCCCAGCGCAGGAGCTCTCCAAGCGTTCGCAGCGGATCGGCGAGCAGCTCCTCATAGCGAACGAGAAACCTGCGCTCGGGCGCATGGGCGGCAAAGGCATGTTGGACCTTGTTCGTGTTGTACAGCCAGTGGCGCGCCTGGAGCCGGATGGCGTCAAGGCGCTCGCGCTCGTCCCTGGCGCCGAAGGCGCCCATCCACGTCTCGCCACTCGTCGCGTCGAGGACCGAGTCGATCACGTCCCGTCCGTCCCGGAGCAGGAAGACCAGCCGGGAGCCCGGGACCAGGCTCATGATCAGGTCCGCGGCATGTGAGCTGTTCGGCTCCTTGAGCACGGTCAGGGGACGATCAATCTGACGAGTGCGGGAGGCCCGCTCGACCTGCGCCCCGACTCGCTTCAAGATCAGTGCTCGAAGGAGCGGGCGCCAAGCGTCTTCGTACTCCGCCGACAGGCAGTAGTCGGTTCTCGGCGCCTGAGAGGCGGAGATGGTGCTGTCCACGGACTCGAGCGGCGCCACGTGATAGCCGAATTGAGGCTCGTCGAGCGGGATGACTCGCTGATGATGAGAGAGCAGCCTGAGGAGCCACGTGCTGCCGGAGCGCGGACTGCCCATGATCCACGTGAGACGACGCTCCAGCGGCCTCAGGCGACTCGCGTAGCGGAGCGTGGACTCCGCCTCCCGAACCCGTTGCTTGGTTGCCCGCCGCCCGGCCCGCGCGACCAGGCCGACTCGCCGAAGCGGACCCGGGAGCATGGTGGCAGGGTAACGCTGACGCCTCGGCGATGATCCCGCAGGCGATACGGGCCGCGACAGCCGGCCGGCGATCAGCCGAGCCGGCGGATAGCGTAGGCGGTGTTCCCCATGTGGGTGTACGGGCGATACTCCTCCACCGTGAAGAGGCCATCGAGCACGCTCCGCGTGTACTCCTGCGTGACGAACGCCTGAGTGCACCGCTGACCGTCTCGGATGTAGGCCCAACCGTTTGCCTGAAGCGCCTCTCGCGCTCCGTCGTCGTCCTTGACGTTGAAGGGTCCATTCGTTACCACGTAGGCGAGACCGCCCGGCTCCAGCAGGCGCCCGAGCTCGGCGAACCAGCGTCCATGCTCCCGCGGGTCGAGCCGGGTGAGCATATTGAGCGCGAAGACGCCCCCGAACTTTGCCGCCGGGTAGGGGAGGGGCGGCTCGTCGGAACAGATCTGGACTCGGAACGGCCCGTGGGAGGAGAGCCATCCGACCGCCTCGGGGTCTGGATCGCAGCCGTGGTAGTTGGCGATCCAGTCGGGGTAGCAGGAGAGCCAGCGCACGCTCCATCCCGCGTCGCAGCCCCACTCGAGGATGGGCTTGGAGGGCTTTTCCCCGAAGATGACGCGCACGTCCTCGGAGGCGACGAGCCCCTCCTTGAGGAAGTCGAGCTCCGAGGTCGCGGAGTCCGTTCGCATCCGGAAGGACTCGGGCGGAACGGGCAGGTCCTCGTAGTGCCGGCGCAGTAGGACGTGCGTCACCGTCGCCGCCCGGGCGGTGTCCCCCTCGCGCTCCCGCACCCGCTCGAGGAGCTCGAGCACTTTTGCCTCATGGCGTCGCAGCACGCCCTGCTGCTCGCGGATGATGGTCTCCATCTGCTCGGGCGCCATCGAAGCGATGTCCTCCCCCGACTGCCCCTGCTCCTCCTCGGACCCCGTGGCGGCGGCGCCGGGAGCGTGCCGGGCGCGCCGTGCAAGCACCTTGGGGAGCGAGGCCAGGTCGCCCACCCGCTCGTCGGTGAGCGCCGCCCGGATGTCCTCCTGCTCGAGGTAGGTGTCAATCACCTTGTCCGGGCGGCCGAGGGCTTCGACCACGCCGTCACGAAGCAACAGGCTCCGCTCGCAGAAGCGGTGGACCGACGCCAGATCGTGCGTAACTAGCACCACGGTCTTGCCGCCCTTCCGCATCGCCTCGAACGTGGCGAAGCACTTGTCCTGGAAGTTCTGATCTCCCACGGCGAGCACCTCGTCGACGAGCAGGATGTCGAAGGGAACCTGGATCGCGATCGAGTAGGCCAGGCGGACCTGCATGCCCGACGAGTAGTTCTTGAGCTTGCGATCCATGAAGCGCTCGAGCTCAGCGAACTCCACGATCGTGTCGAAGCGCTCCTCGACCTCGCTGGCCGAGAGCCCGAGCAGCGTGGCGTTGATGCGCAGGTTGTCCCGGCCGGTGAGCTCGGGGTTGAAGCCGGCGCCCAGCTCGATGAACGGCGACAGCTTGCCGCTCACCTCCACTCGCCCCGCATCGGGGCGGTAGATGCCGGCCAGGATCTTCAGCAGCGTGCTCTTACCGCTTCCGTTTCTTCCGATGACGCCGAAGAACTCGCCGCCTCGAACCTCGAAGCTGACGTCCAGGAGCGCCTTCTGCGTCTCGTACTCGGTTCGCTGAAGAGGATGGAGCACGTGCTCGCGAAGTGTCGTGCGCTTCTCGCGGGGTAAGCGGAAAGTCTTCGACAACCCGACCGCTCGCATAGCGGCGGGGCGTTCCCCGGCCGATGCGCTCACAGCCCTTCGGCGAACCAGGGCTGCCGCCGCCGGAAGAAGACGTAGCCGAAGGCGAAGAGCACGGCGGTCAGCACGACCGGCACGGCATACGCGAGCGGTCCACCCATCGCCTCGGGCACCGTGACTATGTCCTGGCTGTCGAGGATGAGCGCGCGGGCGTCCTGCATCACCTGCCCGAAGGGGTTCCCGAGAATCAGGCCCTGGGCCCAGCCCGGCAGCAGCGAGAGCGGGAAGAAGATGGCGGATCCGTAGAAGAACATCCGGGTCGCGAGGTCCCAGATCGCTCGCATGTCGCGGAACTGCGCGTGGAGCGCCGCGACGATCATCGACACCGCGAGGACGAAGACGTAGAGCTCGAGCACGAGCGGGATCAGCGCCAGCCAGTCGAGCTGCGGCGTGATGCCGCTGATCGCGACGAAGACCGCGAGCGCGACCGCGTGCAGCGCGAAGTCGATCAAGGAAGAGACGCTGACCGCCAGGACGATGACCAGCGGGGGCAGCGGCAGCTTGCGCATGAGCTGACTCTGCGCGACGATCTCGCCCATGGTCCTGGTCGTGGCCTCGGAGAAGAACTGAAACAGCGCGATCCCGATCAGGAGGAAGATCGCGTAGTTGGGGACCGTCGCGTCGAGGCGGAAGGCTTGGCCGAAGACGACGTAGAGCACCGCGAAAAGGCCGAGCGGCTCCGCGAGCGTCCAGAAGTAGCCGAGGGTGGCGTCTGCGTAGCGCAGCTTCAAGGTCGCGCCGGCGAGGACCTTGACCATCCGCGCCTGCTGCGCCAGGGATGAGCGCCCCGTCGGCCGCGGGACCGTTCCAGCGAAGGCGCCCATTGTGCGGGTGCAGCGTAGCGAACGGCCCCTTACCTTAGGCCGAGCACCGCCGCTCGACCCCTATGCCTCCTGTGCTCGCAGGACGGCTGCCAAGAGCAGCAGCGCCACGAGGGTGACCGCCGGCATCTCCCAGTCCCAGTCGACACCCGCGTGAATGGCGAACGCCACCAGCACGGCGGTCGCCGCCAAGAGCAGGGGGTCGCCCGGCCGCCTTCGCCCCAGGCGAACGAGACCGACGACCCCGGTGCCGAGGAACGCGGCAAGGAGGGCGGTGCCCACCAGGCCGAGCTCGGCCAGCGTCTCGATGTACAGCGAGTGCGCTTCCATGACGCTCTCCTCGATCTCGCGCTCCCGCCGCCAGTCGACCCGAAACGAGCCCGAGCCGCCACCGACGAGGGGTCGAGCCGCAAAGCCCTCGAGCGCCACCTCCCAGTAGGCGCCCCGATTGGTGCGAAGCTCCGCCAGCCGGCCCTCGGAGGTTGGAAGCGGTTCTGCGGTCTGCGGCTTGAACGCGAGAGCGAGGCTTGCCCCGAGCAGCGCAAGGACCGTCACGACCCCGACCGCGATCCGAAGGCGACGCGGGACCCCGAGGTCGTGATCGATGCCTGGAGCCCTGAGCACAAGTCGGTAGACGACGGCGACGACTACCGTGACCGCGCCGACCATCAAGATGAACCTGGCACCCTGAGAGACCTGCTCGGCCCGGCCCTGGTCGAGTCGCAGGACGGCCGGGAAGCCCTGCGCGGCGAGCGCGAGCGCCCCTGCCCCGACTCCCGCCAACGCGGCAGCAGCCGCGATGCCCTTCCTCGGCCTGAGCGCGGCGAGCACGACCAGAGCGGCCAGGAGGGCCAGGAGAGCCCCCCGGGAGAAGGTGAGGTAGAGCGCCACGCCGCAGGGAACGGCCGCCCCCGCCGCCAGCGACCGCAGCCGGTGGCTGCGATCGTGGTCTCCGGCCACCGCCAGCGCGAGCGCCGCTCCGAGCGCCATGAGGATGCCCATGGCGTTCCAGTACCCGAGTGGCTGGGAGAGCCGTTCGAACGCCCTGGTGCTGGCGGCTACCGGGACGAGGTCCGGCAGGGTCCGTCCCGCCAGTGCGTACGCGGCGACGACCACACAGCCGGCGAGGAGCACGACCGGGGCGGCGCGACGAAGTGCCTCGACCCCCATGACCAGCAAGGCGGCGACGAAGACGGCCAGGTAGAGCAGCAATCGCTCCGAGTCGCCTACCGCGGCGTCCGCGATAGGGGCCCACGCAACCGAGACGGCGGTCCAGGCGACGAGCGCCGCGAACAGGATCGAGGACACCAGCGACAGGCCGCGAACACCGAGGGACCGGGGCGCAGTGGCCGCCAACAGCGCCAGCACGACCAGCGTTCCCGCCAGGGCGACCAGCTGGCGGTCCGTGTCGAAGCCGCCGCCCGAGAAGGCCAGCCAGGTGGGCGCGACCAGCAGCCACGCCCCGGCGAGCCATACTGAGCGGGTGCGCCGGTCGCTGGTGTTCCGCCTGGCCGCCGTGGCTCTGTCGTTGGCCGGGGCGGGGACCGCCCTCATCGCCGCTTTCTCCGAGAACCGTGCCGAGACGGCGGAGATGCTGTTCCTGGAGAGCCGTGCCTCGGCGAACTTCGCGGCCCGAGCGGCACGGAGCAACGAGCCCGCGAAGGCCCGAGCGGCGAACCGGTCCGCGAGGGTCTTGGAGTCGAAGGTTCTCGGGCTCCTGCGCGGAGCGCACGCGCTGAACCCCGACACCCGGATCGATGCCTGGGAGGCCCAGCTGCTCTACGGCACCGAGCCGGCTCGCTCGAATGCGACGATGCAGCGGCTGACGGGTGAGGAGCCCGAGAACGCGCTGCTCTGGATCCTGAGATTCCAGGTCGAGCTCGGGACGGGCCGGCTGGAGGCCGCACGGGCGTCCTACGAGCGCGCGCTCGAGCTCGATTCCCAGCTCCCTCGACGCCGCCCCGCACCGCGAGAACGCTAATAGGCCTGTCGCGCGGGGCCTGGCCTACCTGGAGAGCTCGCTGAACCCACGACGCGCAGTGCGCTGGTGCTGTCTCCGGGCGATGCGAACCGCCTCCCGCCGCTCGTCGGTGTCGGCCCGAGCGGCGGTCACCTCCCGGGGAAGGGCGCGGGCGAACACCTCCTCATCGAAGCGCCGCGCGTTCACCACGCACTCGCGCGGGTCGACGGCGGCGTCGTCGAAGCCCGCGACGGCGGCGGCGAGCTCCTCGGCTCCGCCATTCCAGAACGCGCCGGTAACTCCCTCGCGGACGGTCTCGAGCGCCCCGCCACTGCGCACGGAGATGACCGGACGCCCGGCCGCCTGCGCCTCGACCGCCGCGATGCCGAACTCCTCGGCGGCGGTCACCACCAGCGCGCGGCAGGATCCGAGCAGGCGCGCGGCCTCGCGATCTGGTACCCGGCCGGTGAAGGTGATGGTCGGTCCCGCGAGGCGGCGCAGCCGACGGCGGTCGGGCCCGTCACCCACCACCACGAGCGGCCTGCCCAGCCGGTTGAAGGCTCGCACCGCGTCCTCGATGTGCTTGTGGGGCATGAGCTCGCTGAGCACCAGGTGGTAGTCGCGTACCGCAGCCGGGTGGAAGCGCGAAGTCTCGACTGGGGGGTGCACCACGGTGGCGTCGCGGCCGAAGTATGAGTTGATGCGCGCCTTCGTGGTGCGGGAGATCGCGAGGTAGCGGTCCACGCGCTGAGCGGCGATCCAGTCCCATTGGCGCCAGCGCCGGAAGAGCCCCGCGAGGGCCGCCCGGGTGATCGGCTCGCGCCGCGACGCGAGCGTGCGCTCGCGGTCGTTCCAGGCGTAGCGGAACGGGTTGTAGCAGTAGGACACGTGCACGGCCCCCTCCGCGGGAAGGACCGCGTGGGCCCAGGCGCTCGAGCTCGACAGCACGAGGTCGTAGTCGGAAAGGTCCAGGGACTCGATGGCCACTGGGTAGAGCGGCAGCAGCGCGCGGAAGGTGCGCGCGCTGGGGCGGGTCTTCTGCAGGAATGTGGTGTGGACGTGGCGGTCCTCGAACCGGCCCTCGGTGCCCTCCTCGTCGTAGACCGCGGTGAAGACGTCTGCCTGCGGATAGAGGTCGCAGATCTTGCGAAAGACGCGCTCGGCGCCACGCAGATCGAGCAGAAAGTCGTGGACCAGAGCGACCCGCT
>JALZII010000186.1 GCA_030860365.1 Actinomycetota bacterium | reverse complement strand
CGGTGCCCGACATCGAGTGGGCCGGCGCTGTGCTGGTGATCGAGACCGAGCTGGTGGATGAGGCGCCGATCCTCGATCTGCGTGTGCGCAAGGGCGCCCGGCGCCACGGCACGCGCGTGGTCACTCTGACCTCCCGCCCCTCGACGCTCGACGCCAACGCCGCGGCGGCGCTGCGCTTCGCCCCCGGCTCGGCGGAGGCCGCGCTCGGCGCACTGGCCGCCGCGCTGGGCTCGCCGCGAAAGGGCGGCTTCGACGTCGCCGAGCTGGCGTCCCGGGCCGGTCTGACTGCCGGCTTTCGCCCGGGCATGCCCAGCGGGAAAAGCCCCGACCACGCCACCGCGACCGCCCCGGGCACGAGTGAGAGGCCCGTGCCCACCGAGGGCGCGCGCGACTCCGCAGCCGACGCCGCCGGGGGGGGCGAGGTGGTCGCCGCGCTGGAGGCAGCGGCTGCCCTGCTGCGCGACGCCCCCGACGTCGTCGTCGTCTGGGGCGAGCGGGTGGCCCACGGGGCACGCGGCAGGCAGGCGATCGACGCTCTGCTGGCCGTGGCCGGGGCGCTCGGAGTGCAGGGCACCGAGGGCGCGGGCCTGATCGAGATCCCCGCGACCACCAACGGCCGCGGCCTGCGCGAGGTGGGCTGCCTGCCCAACCTCGGACCAGGGCTCAAGGACGCTCCCGACGCGGGACGGGGCGCCGCGGAGATCGGCCGCGCGCTTGGCGAGGGCGAGCTCTCCTGCCTGCTGTTGGTGGGCGCCGACCCTCTTCGCGACTTCCCCGAGCGGGCGGTCTGGCAGGCCGCCCTGGAGGCCGCGGGCTCGGTGGTCGCCTTCGCGGACTTTCGCACCGAGTCCCTCGACGAGCACGCCACGGTGGTCTTTCCCGCCGAGTCCTACGCGGAGAAGGAGGGAACGCTCACCCATCCCGACGGCCGCGTGCAGCGTGTGCGCCAGGCCATCGCCCACCCGGGCGAGACCCGTGGCGGCTGGTGGGTGCTCTCCGAGCTGTGCGACCGGGTGGGCGCGGGCCTCGGTGCGCTCAGCTCGGCCATGGTCAGCGAGGAGGTGGCCAAGGCGGTGCCCTTCCTCGGCGGCGTCACGCTCGAGGCGATCGCGGGCAAGGGCCTGCGCTGGCAGGAGCGCGGCGCCTCCTCCTCGTTGCCGGTGGCCGAGATGCCGGACTCGGCGCTCGAGGACGCCCCCGAGCCCGGGGAGGGCCTGCGCCTGGGCGCCATGCCCTCGCTGTGGTCGGGGCCCGAGACCGAGAACGCGCCGGCGCTTCGCTTCCTCGCCCCGCGCCAGCGGGCGGAGCTGAGCGCGGGCGACGCCCGGCGCCTGGGCGTCTCGCCGGGTGACGAGGTCACGGTCTCCGTGGACGGCCACAGCGTGCGCGCGACCGCCGCGGTGCGCGCGGCGGTGCCGCCGGGCAGCGTCTTCCTCATCTCCGGGACGGCCGAGGACAACGCCACGGCGCTGACCAACGGCGCGCCGCGGGCGGTGGAGATCAGCCCCGCGTGAGCGGCGCCGAGAACACGCTGGTGCAGATCGTGAAGGCGATCGTGATCTTCGCCGTGATCCTGCAGATCGTGCCCTTCATCCTGGTCGCCGAGCGCAAGCTCCTGGGTCGCTTCCAGTCGCGCCTGGGGCCCAACCGGGTGGGCTTCAAGGGCCTGATGCAGCCGGTGGCCGACGTGCTCAAGCTGGTGTCCAAGGAGCACTCGGCGCCCGAGACGGCGGTCCCGTGGATGATGGCGCTGGCCCCGCTGATCTCGATCGTCACGGCGGTCGCCACGCTGGCGATCATCCCCTTCGGCGCACCGGGCGCCTGGGGTGGCGACTTCGGGCTCTACGGCATCGACGTGCCAATCGGGCTCCTCTACTTCTTCGCCTTCGGATCGCTCGCCTTTTACGGGCTGATGCTCGGGGGCTGGTCCTCGGGGTCGAAGTTCTCGTTTCTGGGCGCCATGCGGGCGGCCGCTCAGCTCATCTCCTACGAAGTCGCCATCGGGCTCTCGCTGCTCGGCGTGGCCATGACCGCCGGCTCGATGTCGCTGGTGGACATCGTCCAGGACCAGGGCGAGATGTGGTTCATCGTGCCGCAGTTCGTCGGCTTCCTGATCTTCATGGTCGCCGGCTTCGCCGAGAGCGCCCGCCCGCCCTTCGACCTGCCCGAGGCCGACGCCGAGATCGTGTCGGGATACAACACCGAGTACGGCGGGATGCGCTTCGGCTCGTTCTTCATGGCCGAGTACATCGAGGTGGTGATCATCTCCGGGATAGCCACCGCCTGCTTCCTGGGCGGCTGGCGGGGGCCGGGCCCCGAGGCGCTCGGTCCGCTGTGGGTCCTGCTGAAGATGTCTGCCTTCGTGTTCCTCTTCATCTGGATTCGTGCGACCCTCCCGCGCCTGCGCTACGACCAGCTCATGTCCTTTGGGTGGAAGATCCTGCTTCCGCTCGCCACGCTCAACGTGCTCGTGACGGCGATCGTGCTGGTGGCCACATGACCCCGTGGGACCCCGGCGAGGACGTGATCGCCGTTCAGCGCGGGCCCGAGCCCGGCGGCCTGGCCGGTGCCGCGCGCATCTTCGGAGAGACCCTGCGTGGGCTTCGGACCACGATGGGCCGAGTGGTCGAAGGCCCGGTCACCGTTCAGTACCCCGAGGAGAAGACGCCGGTCTATCCCCGCTTTCGCGGACGCCACAAGCTGCACAAGTTCGAGGGCACCGACCTGGAGAAGTGCGTGGGCTGCTCACTGTGCGTAGCCGCGTGCCCGGCGGAGTGCATCCGCGTGGTGGCCGCCGAGAACACCCCCGAGCACCAGGTCTCAGCGGGCGAGCGGTACGCCGCCGTCTACGAGATCAACATGAGCCGCTGCATCTTCTGCGGCTACTGCGAGGTCGCGTGCCCGTTCGACGCCATCACCATGGGCAACGACTACGAGCTGGCCGACTTCGAGCGCTCGGACCTGATCTTCACCAAGGAGATGCTCCTCGCCGACTCGGTGGAGCACACGCCGCTGCGGCGCGAGGGGGAATAGCCCGGTGGGCCGAGTCGAGACGGAGGTCCACTAGAGCCCCGTGTGGTTCCAGCAGGTCATGTTCTTCCTGGCCGGTGCGGGGGCGCTGGGGGGCGCCATCGGCGTCGTGACCCTGCGCAACCCGTTCTACAGCGTGCTGTCCCTGGTGGCGCACCTGCTCTTCCTCGCCGTGCTCTTCCTGCTTCTGCAGGCCGAGTTCCTGGCCGCGGCCCAGGTGGTGGTCTACGCGGGCGCGGTGATGGTGCTCTACGTGTTCGTGGTGGCCTACGTGGGCGGCTCGGACGAGCCGCTTCGGCCCGAGGGCGGCGCGCTGCGGGTGCTCGGCCCGCTGTTCGCGTTCGTCGTAGTGGTCGAGTTGTGCATCGCGCTGCTCGGCAGCTCGCTGGGGCTGCTCGACAGCCAGGGCACCGACGTGCCCGCCGGCTTCGGCACCCCGGCCGAGATCGGCTCCCTGCTGCTGCGCCGCTTCCTGGTGCCCTTCGAGGCGGCGTCGTACCTGCTGCTGGTGGCCGCGGTCGGCGCCGTGGTGCTGGCGCGGCGCCGGCGCGGACTGGAAGAGCAGGAAGTCGGCGCCTGATGGACGTCTCCTGGTTCCTCGTCCTCTCGGCCTTCATCTTCTGCGTGGGCGCCGCCGGCGTGATGTCGCGGCGCAATCCGCTGGTGGTGCTCCTCTGCCTGGAGCTCATGCTCAACGGGGGCAACCTCGCCCTGGTGGCCTTCGCGCGCATGCACGGCGACGGGGGCGGGCAGATCTTCGCCCTGATCGTGATGGTCATCGCCGCCTGTGAGGTGGCGGTGGGCCTCGGGATCATCGTGGCCATCTTCCGCCGGCGGCTGCCGGTGGACGTCGACGAGCTGAGCACCCTGCGCGGATGAGCGCCACGGGCTTCGGCTGGCTCGTGTTGGCCTTTCCGCTCGTCGGGATGCTCGTGTGCGCGCTGGGCTACCGCAAGCTGCCCGGCCACTCGGCCGGCTGGATCGGCTCGCTGGCCATCCTCGGCTCCTTCGCGGCCTCGATCGGGATGCTGTTCGACCTCCTCGACCACCCCGAGGAGGAGCGCAAGCTCGTGGACGCTGCGTTCACCTACTTCGAGACGGCCGGGATGAACGTGGACCTGTCGATCCTGGTCGACCCGCTGTCGGTGTTCATGTGCCTGGTGGTGAGCGGCGTGTCGTTTCTCATCCACGTCTACTCGGTGGCCTACATGGACGGCGACGAAGGCTTCGCGCGCTACTTCGCCTACCTGAACTTCTTCGTCTTCTCGATGCTGCTGCTGATCCTGGCCGCGAACTTCGTGGTGCTGATCGTGGGATGGGCCTTCGTCGGCGCGGCGTCCTACCTGTTGATCTCGTTCTGGTACCGGCGAACCACGGCCACCCGCGCCGGGATCAAGGCCTTCGTCATCAACGTGATCGGCGACGTCGGCCTGGTGATCGGCACGTTCCTGCTCTTCGACGCCACCGGCGCCCTCGACTACGAGGGCGTGTTCTCCGAGGTCAACAACGCCTTCAGCACCAACGACGGCACGCTGGTGGCCGCCTGCCTGATGCTCCTGGTGGGCGCCTTCGCCAAGTCCGCGCAGCTGCCGCTGCACACCTGGCTGCCCGACGCCATGGAGGGCCCCACGCCGGTCTCGTCCCTGATCCACGCGGCCACCATGGTCACCGCGGGTGTGTACCTGATCGCCCGCACCCATCCGCTCTTCGAGCTGGCGCCGCTGGCGGCGGACATCAGCGCCGTGATCGGCACGGCGACCCTGGTCTTCGCGGCCACCGTGGCCTTGGTGGCCACCGACCTCAAGCGGGTCATCGCCTACTCCACGATGTCCCAGATCGGCTACATGATCCTGGGCGTCTCGGTGGCCGCCTACGGAGCGGGGCTGTTCCACCTCATGACACACGCCTTCTTCAAGGCGCTGCTGTTCATGGGCGCCGGCTCGGTGATCGCGGCGATGGCGGGCAACCAGTCGCTGGACCGCATGGGGGGCTTTCGCAAGGCCATGCCCTTCACCTTCGTGACCTTCACCGTGGGCGCGCTCGCGCTGGCCGGCTTCCCGCTGTTCAGCGGCTTCTTCTCGAAGGACGAGATCCTGGCCTACACGCTGCACCGCGGCGGCGGCTTCGCGGTCCTGGCGGTGGTGGGCTACCTCGCGGCGGGCCTGACCGCCTTCTACGCCTTCCGCATGGTGTTCAGGGTCTTCTTCCGCGCCCCGGTCTCCGAGGCGCGAGAGCTCGAGCACGGTCACCTCGCCCACGCCGATCCCGAGAACCCGGCCACCGGCGAGCCCGAGGACACCGCTGTGGGCTTCCCCGGCCCCGAGCACCACGTCGCCGAGCGCTCGTGGCCCATGAAGGCCGCGATGGGCCCCTTGGCGCTGCTGGCCCTGGTGGGCGGGTTCGTGGCCGTCCCCGGCCTGACCGACACGCTCGAGCACTTCCTCGAGCCCACCTTCGCCGAGTCGCGCTTCGCCGAGTCCAAGCCAAGTGACAGCGCGGAGTACGCGGGGCTCGGGGCGGGCGCGCTCGTGGCGATAGGGGGGATCGCCCTGGCGTTCGTCGTCTACATGAGCCGCCGTGCGCTGCGCCTCGAGCTGCGCGAGCGCTTCACCGCCGTGCACACCTTCCTCTTTCGCAAGTGGTACTTCGACGAGCTCTACAACGCCGCCGTGGTCCGCCCCATGACTGCCTTTGGGGTCTTCGGACGCAACGTGATCGAGGCCGACTTCGTGCAGAACACGATCGTGGGCGGCAGCGTCGGCCTCGTGCGCGCTGGCAGCTCGATGGCCCGCGCGGTGCAGTCGGGCTACCTGCGCGGCTACGCGGCGCTGCTGCTCGTGGGCGTGGCCGGGCTCGGCGGCTACTTCCTGATCACGGCGGCGGGCTAGTGGGCGCCTTCCACCTGTCGATCCTGGTCTTCCTCCCTCTGGTCGCGGGGCTGGTGGGAGCCTTCACCCCCACGCGCGTGAGCCGCTGGCTGGTGACCGCGGCCACGGTGGTGGTGCTGGGGATCGTGGTGGCGATGATCGTCGACTTCGACAAGGGGTCCGGCGGCCTGCACTACGTGACCGACGACGGGTGGATCTCCGAGCTGGGCATCCGCTACTCGCTGGGGGTGGACGGGCTCAACCTCTTCCTGCTGTTCCTGACCGCGGTGGGCTGGGTGTTCGCGGCCGTGTGGTCGACCTTCCACGAGACCGAGCGCGTGCGGCTCTACTTCTTTCATCTCGCGCTGGCCGAGACCGCCGTCCTGGGCGCCTTCTGCGCCCAGGACCTGGCGCTGTTCGTGATCTTCTTCGACTTGATGCTGGTGCCGTTCTACTTCCTGGTCGGGGGGTGGGGCAACGAGGAGACGCGGGTGGCGGCCACCACCAAGTTCGTGATCTACACGCTGGTGGGCTCGCTCTTGATGCTGGCCGGGGCTGTGGCCCTCGGGGCGCTCTCGGCCGCAGACGGGCAGTCCATCTCGTTCTCCCTGGCCGAGCTGGAGAAGCGCTCGCTCCCGGGCGGGACGCAGAACTGGATCTTCCTGCTCTTCGCCGCGGCCTTCCTGATCAAGGCGCCCGTGTTCCCGCTTCACGGGTGGGTGCCCGACACCTACCGGTCCAGCTCGATTCCCGTGCTGATCCTCGTGGGCGCCGTGCTGTCGAAGGTGGGCGTCTACGGCTTCCTGCGGGTGGTGGTCCCGATCCTGCCCGACGCCGCGCAGCACTACCAGACACTGATCATCGTGATCGCGGTGGTGTCGATCATCTACGGCTCGGTGCTCGCGTTCACCCAGCTCGAGGCGCGGCTGGTGGTGGCCTACTCGTCGATCGCGCAGATGGGCTTCATCGTGCTCGGGATCTTCGCCCTGGATCCCAAGGGCGCTCAGGGAGCGGTGATGCAGATGGTCACCCACGGGCTGGTGATCGTGCCGCTGTTCTTCATCATCGCCGCGCTCACCGTGCGGGCCGGCGGCAGCGGCTCGCTCGAGCGGATGGGCGGCGCCGCGTTCGGCGCGCCGGTGCTCGCGACACTGTTCCTGGTGATCACCCTGGCCACGCTGGCCATGCCGGGCTCACCGAACTTCGTGGGCGAGTTCCTGATCCTGTTCGGGATCTTCGAGGACAAGCTCGTGTTCGGCTTGGTGGCGAGCACCGGGGTGGTCCTGGCCGCGGTCTACATGATCCGCGTCTTCCAGCGCTCGATGCACAATCGGGTCACCGATGGGGTCCAGCCGCGCGAGGCCGGCGGGCTCGAGCTGGCAATGATCGCGCCGGTGGCGGCGGTGATCGTCGCGCTCGGCGTCTACCCCCAGCTCCTCCTGGACCGCTCCGAGGAGGCCACGGTGTCCAAGGTGCGCGAGGCGGGGCGGCTGGTGGACGCCAACGGCGATGCCGCTGCCGCGGAGCAGGTGCCCCCCGCCCCGTCGGGAG
>JALZII010000182.1 GCA_030860365.1 Actinomycetota bacterium | reverse complement strand
GGCGGTCGGGACCGCGGCAACGGAGGCGGCGGCGGACGCCGCGATCGCCGCGACTGACCGAGTGTCCGAAGCCCCTCAGACCCACCAGACCGCGCAGCTGCCCTCGGGCCTCCGCGTGGTCACCGAGCGCATGCCGTCCGTGCGCTCGGTGGCGATCGGCCTGTGGGTGCGCACCGGCAGCCGCGACGAGGTACCCGAGCAGGCGGGGATCTCGCACTTCCTCGAGCATCTGCTGTTCAAGGGCACCGACCGCTTCAGCTCGGAGGAGATCGACCAGATCTTCGACGGCATGGGCGCGGAGGTGAACGCCGGCACGGGCAAGGAGACCACCTCGGTGTACGCGCGCTCCCTGGACCGCCACTCAGAGCGCGCGCTCGAGGTGATCGCCGACATGATGCTGGCCCCCGCCTATCGCGACGTGGACTCCGAGCGCCAGGTGGTGATCGAGGAGATCGCCATGTACGAGGACGAGCCCTCGGACAAGGTGCACGACGTGCTCGCGGAGGCTGTGTTCGGCGAGCATCCGCTCGGTCGGCCGATCATCGGCTCCGCCGACGTGGTCGGCTCGGTACCGATCCCCGACATCGCCGCCTACCACGACTCCCGCTACGTGGGCTCGAATCTGGTGCTCGCCGCCGCCGGAAACCTCGAGCACGAGAGCGTCGTTGAGCAGGCCGAGCGCCTGCTCGGGGGCGACGGCTCCCGGGCCGTGCGCCCGAACGGCGCAGCGGCACCCGAGACGGCCGCGCCGGCCGTCCGCTTCCACGTCAAGGAGACCGAGCAGTACCACCTGGCCCTGGGGGCGCGCGGCCTTCCGCGCGGCGACGACCGGCGCTTCGTCCTGCGCGTGCTCGACACGCTGCTGGGCGGCTCGAGCTCGTCTCGCCTGTTCCAGGAGGTGCGCGAGAAGCGCGGCCTGGCCTACGCCGTCTTCTCCTACGCCAGCCACTTCGCCGACTCGGGCCAGGTGGGCGTCTACGTGGGCACCCGCCCCGACAACGTGGGAGAGGCACTGGGCGTGATCGGCGAGCAGCTGCGCCGTCTGCAGGTCGAGGACGTGCCCGCCGAGGAGCTGGAGCGGGCCAAGGAGAACGTCAAGGGGCGGACCGTGCTCTCCATGGAGTCCACGCTCTCGCGGATGAACCGCCTCGGGAGCTCGGTGTTAATGGACGTCCCCGTCCTGAGCCTCGACGACCTGCTCGCCGCCATCGACGCGGTGAGCGCCGACGACGTGACCACCCTGGCAGACGAACTCTACGCGCCCGATCGGATGTCGGTCGCCGGCGTCGGCGCCAAGGAGGAGACCTTCCGCTCGGCTCTGGGTGGAGTGAGCGAACGGCTGGCCGCCGCCGCGTGATCTCCGTCGCGGTCTCCGGCGCCGCGGGGCGCATGGGGGAGACTGTGTGCGCCGCGGTCGCGGGCGCCGAGGACATGCAGCTGTGCGGCCGCGCCGATCCGGCGCTGGGGACCGCGCTGGCCGACGTGCTCGACGAGGCCGAGGTGGTGGTCGACTTCACGACCCCGCAGACAGCGCTGGCCAACGCCCGCCAGTGCCTGGAGGCCGGCGTTCACTGCGTGATAGGCACCACCGGAGCCGAGCTGGACGAGCTCGACGGGGTGGGGTCGGCCAACCTCTTCTACGCGCCGAACTTCGCCATCGGCGCGGTGCTGATGATGGAGGCCGCGAGGCTCGCCGCTCGGCACATGCCCGAGTGCGAGATCGTCGAGCTCCACCACGAGCGCAAGCTCGACGCGCCGTCGGGTACCGCCATCCGCACAGCCGAGCTGGTAGCCGAGGCGGGCGGCAATGTCCACCAGCCGATCCACTCGGTCCGCCTGCCGGGGCTGGTGGCCCACCAGGAGGTGGTCTTCGGCGGCGTGGGCCAGACGCTGTCGATCCGTCACGACACCATCTCGCGCGAGTCGTTCATGCCCGGCGTGCTGCTGGCGGTCAGGCGGGTCGGGTCGCTTGACCGGCGACTCACCGTAGGCCTGGAGAACCTGCTCTAGGCACATCTGGGCCGGTCGCCCCGGCGGCGAGGGTGCGCGGCGGCTAAGCCGCGGCTTCGCGCGCGGGCCTGCGCAGCGCGCGCGGAACCACGAAGCGGATGCCCGAGCGCTCGTCGTCGATGGAGCAGGTCTTGTTGTCGATGAGGCCGTGACGCTTGCCGTGGGGCACGAGCGTCATCTGGTTTAGGTACCCCTCGCGTCCCCGCTTTCGGGTGATGATCCACAGGCAGCCGGTGTCGCGCAGGCGCGGCCGGTAGCGGTCGAAGGTGGTCTCGGCCTCCTCGAGGGACTCCACGAGCACGACGGCGACGTCGAGCTGCCCGGAACGGACCAGGCCGCGTCCGAGCACGTCCTTGACATCGCGGCGAAGGCCCACGCCCACGTCGCCCGCCATCTCGACGCGCTGCTCGGCGACCACGCCCAGCTTCTGCACGGTGCTGCGGTGGCTGTAGTCGCGTTCTGAGGCCATCTCGAGACAGCAATAGTACGCGCTGCCACGTTCGCTAATCCCTCGAGCGAGCGGTGCTCGCCCGACCAACGCTCGGGCTGCGCTCCTTCGCTAATCCCTCGAGCGAGCGGTGCTCGCCCGACCAACGCTCGGGTTGCGCTCCTTCGCTAATCCCTCGAGCGAGCGGTGCTCGCCCGACCAACGCTCGGGCTGCGCTCCTTCGCTAACGTGGCAACTTCCAGAGGAAAGGGAGACCCCATGGGCTTCATGGACAAGGCCAAGAAGCTGGCCGACCAGGCGCAGAAGAAGATCGACGAGACTCAGAAGAGCTTCAACGACAACCAGGCCCAGAAGGCGGACGGGGGCGGCGGTGCCGTCCGTTACGACGCCCATGGCCGCCCGGTTGCCCAGGGTGGCCCGCCGGCCGCTGCGGCTCCCCCTCCGTCGGGGCAGCCCGTTCACGGTGGCGATTCGGCGCCCGGACGCGACACTGGTCAGGCGTTCTCGGCCCCGGCGCCCGTGCCGCCGGCCCAGCCTGCGGCCGCCCCGGAGCAGTCTCAACCCCCGAGCCCCGCGCAGCCACCGGCCCCGATCCCCGGCCAGCCGGCGGCCCCCTCGACGCAGGAGGCCTCCTCGCCACCGGCCGAAGAGGAGCGCCCCCCGCCGGTCCAGGGTCAAAACGACTCGACGCCGGACCCGTTCAAGCCGATTCAGTAGGCACTGGCATAATCGCCGCCGTGGCGCCCGGCGGCATCCTCACCGCGATGGTCACCCCCTTCGACGCGGAGGGGGAGATCGACGAGCGGGCCTTCGTAGCCCTGCTGCACCACCTGCTGGAGGAAGGGGGCTCCGACGGCCTGGTCGTGGCCGGGACGACGGGGGAGGGCTCCACGTTGAGCGACGCCGAGAAGTGTCGTCTCTGGGAGCTGGCGGTGGCCGAGTCCGGCGAAGCGCCGATCATCGCCGGCACGGGCTCGAACGACACCAAGCACAGCGCCGAGCTCACCCAGCGCGCCGACGCCATCGGGGTCGACGGCGTGCTGGTGGTCGCGCCCTACTACAACCGCCCGAACCGCCGGGGCATCGTGGCCCACTACCAGGCGGTGGCGGCGGCGACCGAGCGCCCGGTCGTGGTCTACAACATTCCGCAGCGCTGCGCGATCGACATGCCCAACGATCTCCTCGCCGAGCTGGCCGAGATCGACAACGTGGTTGCGGTCAAGCAGGCGCGCTACGAGCAGCTCGAGCCGATCGAAGGGCTGAGCCTGCTCGCCGGGAACGACGACATGCTGCCCGACGTGCTCGACAAGGGCGGTACCGGGGGGATCCTCGTGGCCTCCCACCTGGCCGGCCACGAGATGAGGCGCATGATCGACGAGCCCGAGAGTCGCCGAGAGATCCACGATTCGCTCACCGGGCTCTACGAGGCACTCGGGGTCGCACCGCCCGCCTGCTCGGTGAAGGGCGCCCTCGAGATGCTGGGCCACCAGGCGGGCGTACCGCGCCTTCCCTACGTCGAGCTCACCCAGGACGAGGCTGCCGTTGTCCGCGAGGCGCTCGAGCGCCAGAGCCTCCTGAGCGCGGTTTGACCAGCGCCACCCTGCGAGTGCTCCCCCTGGGGGGCCTCGGCGAGATCGGCAAAAACATGACGGTGGTGGAGTACGAAGGGCGCATCGTCGTCGTCGACACGGGGCTCATGTTCCCCACGCCCGACCAGCTCGGCGTGGACCTCGTGCTGCCCGACTTCACCTATCTGCGCGAGCGGGCCGAGGACATCGAGGCCATCGTCCTCACCCACGGCCACGAGGACCACGTGGGCGCACTGCCCTTCGTGCTGCGTCAGCTCGACCGCACGCCGCCTGTCTACGGCGGCCCGCTCACCGCGGCGATGGTGCGCTCGAAGCTCGACGAGCACCACCTGCGCGACGTGGAGGTGAGCGACGTCAAGGCGGGGGAGGGCTTCGACGCCGGACCGTTCGCAGTGGAGCTCGTGAAGATGGCCCACTCGATACCCGACGCCTTCGCCGTGGCGCTGCGATGTGAGCTCGGGACCACTCTGCTCACGGGCGACTACAAGTTCGACCAGACCCCGGTCGACGGCATCCCCGCCGATGTCTCGCGCCTGGCCGAGCTGGGTCGCGAGGGCCTTCTGCTGCTGTGCGGAGACTCCACCAACGCCGACCGTGCCGGCATGTCGCCCTCGGAGTCCAGCGTGGGCCCTCGCCTCGAGGAGACCTTCAGCCGCTGCAGGGGCCGCATAGTCGTGACCTCCTTCGCCTCGAACATCCACCGCGTCCAGCAGGTCGTCGACGCCGCCTCGGCGCTGGGCCGCAAGGTCTCGCTGGTGGGGCGCTCGATGCGAAAGAACGCCAACATCGGGCGCAGCCTCGGTCACATCCAGATCCCCGAGGGCATGCTCGTGGGTCCGAAGGAGATCCAGGACTTCCCCGACGAGAAGGTGGTGGTCATCTCCACGGGCTCTCAGGGTGAGCCGCTCTCCGCGCTGCGCCGCATGGCCCACGGCGACCACCCCAACGTCTCCCTGCACGAGGGCGACACGGTGATCTTCTCCGCCACGCCCATCCCGGGCAACGAGCGGGCGGTAAACGAGACGATCGACCGCATCTTCCACCTCGGCGCCGACGTGATCACCACCCGCGACGCGCCCATCCACGCCTCCGGGCACGGCTACGCCGAGGAGCTGAAGCTGATGGTCAACCTGACCAAGCCGCGCTACGTGCTGCCCGTGCACGGCGACCACAAGCGCCTGCGCCTGCACTCCGAGCTGGCCAAGGCCGTTGGGGTGCCGCCCCGCAACGTCTTCCGGGGCGAGAACGGGCTGCCGCTGGAGATCACGGACTCCGGCGCCGGCTTCGCCGCCCGCGAGCAGGCCGGCCTGGTGTTCGTAGACGGAGTCGACGTCGGTGCCCCCGAGGACATCGCCTTGCGCGACCGCCGAATGCTGTCCGCCGACGGCATCTTCATCATCGTGGCCACGGTGTCCGAGCAGGACGGCCGCTCGGTGGCGCCGCCGGAGATCATCTTCCGCGGCGTGCCCTTCATCGACGAGGGCGACGAGATGGTCGACGAGCTGCGCGAGGCGGTGGACGCCTCGCTGGCCCGCTCGGCCAAGGAGGAGATTCGCGAGATCGACCTCCTCCAGGGACACCTACACGACGACCTGGCGGAGTTCGTGTACGACCGGCTGAAAAAGCGGCCGATGGTGCTGCCGGTGGTCGTGGAGGTCTAGGGCCGCGAGGCGCTGCGGGCGGGGGAGTGGCGGTAGGGTCCCGCGATGGAGATCCAGCAGTGGCCTTTGACGGCCGCAGCCACCCAGATCCTCCTGGACACTCCGCCGGCCGGCGCCAAGCGCGGCGCGAAGCCGGACCCGAAGGCAGCCGCGAAGCTGGCGCTCAAGGAGCTCATCTTCCGCGGCGCCTTCACCGTCGAGGTCAGGCACCACCGAGAGGAGTACCTGGTCCTCCACTGGCACGGCGAGGTCGAGCTGCCGAAGTCGCTCCGGTCCTTCCACCGAGATCTCCGGCCGCCCGCGTCGCCCCCCAAGGTCGACATGATGATCCGTCTCGCCAGGGACAGGCATCCCACCCTCCTGCAGGACCTCGAGGTCCAGCTGCGCGGCGAGCTCACCCGGCGCCAGCTCGTCGAGGAGCGCCGCGAGCGGCGCTGGGGGCTGCTTTCCGACACCGGGTGGGTGCGCACCGCCTCCGGCGACACTTGGACGGCCGATGCCGAAGCACACCTTGACGGGCTTGGAACCCTTGCCTCTGAGCACGACGTCGACCACCGCAGAGCCGCCACCGTTGTTGCCGCGGCCGGTGCCGCCCTGATCCTCGTTCCCGCGGCCACGCAACTGCTCGCCCGGGTGCACGACGCTCGGGGAGCGTTTCCGCCGCACCCTTATCTCTCCGTGCCCGCCGACGCCGAGGGCGCCGCGAGCTTCGATCCCTTCGGCGCCGTGGGCGGCCTGCTGGCTTCCGTGACCGGCGAAGGCGTGGACTCGGGTGTGGAGGGGGTCGACTCGGCGGTGCAGGGGACGGACTCGTCGGACTCCCTCGACAGCGCCCTGGAC
>JALZII010000279.1 GCA_030860365.1 Actinomycetota bacterium | reverse complement strand
GAGAGGGCGCCGAGTCTAGACGTGGCAGGATCGAGCCGATGGCCGGCGCCCTTCTCGTCGTCGACGCGCCGTCCCTGCTCTTCAGGGCGTTTCACGCGCTGCCCAGCTCGATCACCGACGACGCCGACCGGCCGGTGAACGCCCTGCTGGGGACGGCGAACATGCTGCTCCAGGAGATCGAGACCCACGAGCCTCGGGCCACGGTCCTGTGCTTCGGCCCCGACGCCGCCGAATACCGGGTCGAGCTGTACGAGGGGTATCACGCCGAGCGACCGTCGGTGCCCGACGAGCTCGCCCCCCAGTTCGCGGCCTGCGCGGACTTCTTCGGGGCCTTCGGCTTCGTGGTGGCAGACCACGAGACCCTCGAGGCCGACGACCTGCTGGGCGCCTACGCGCGCAGGGAGGCCGAGAGCGGGGGGGAGGCACTGGTGCTCACCGGCGACCGCGACATGTTCCAGTGCGCCACCGACGCGATCACCATCCTCTACGTGCGCACGGGCGCGCGAGGGGCCGACATCGTCGACCCGGCCGAGGTCCGGCGGCGCTACGGAGTCGACCCCGTGCAGGTACCCGACTTCATCGCGCTGCGCGGCGACCCGTCGGACGGCCTTCCCGGCGCCAAGGGCATCGGCGAGAAGACGGCCGCGGAGCTGCTCCAGCGCCACGGCTCTCTCGAGGCCGCCCTGAAGGGCGCGGTCAAGGAAGGCAAGCCGAGCGTGAGGGGAGCCCTGTTGGCCGACCCCGATCTCCTCGAGGCCTTCAAGGACATCGCCACGCTGCGCGACACCGAGGTGGATCTGCCACCCGACCGCCCGCTCGACCGCGGGGCGGCGGCCGCGAAGGCCGAGGAGTACGGCATGAATCGCCTCGCCAGGAGGCTCGCGCCCACGTGAGGAAGAAGAGGCTGCGGTGCTCGCCGGTCAACGCTCGGCCTGCGCTCCTCGGCTAGAGTGCGGGGCGGACCGTGCTAGGTGGGGAATTAGCGGTGCCCTGCACCCGCAATCCGCTCCAGCGGGGCTGAACTCCCATCCGAGGGGTGAGGCCTTCGGGGTCAGTACGCCGCCCTGAGGCGTCGACGGCCGGGTCCCGCGCGGTGAGCGCTCGCGAACCAGGTCAGATCCGGAAGGAAGCAGCCTTAAGCGAAATCGCTCATGCGCCGCGGACTCGCCTGGCCTGAGCCAAGGGACGGCGGGCACGCCCGAGGGCCCGCTTCGACGGTGGGTGCACGGTCCATATCTGATTGAGCGGGCGGTGCTCGGCCGACCGACGCTCGGCCTGCGCTCCGCCGCTGGACACCGAGCGGGCGGTGCTCGGCCGACCAACGCTCGGCCTGCGCTCCGCCGCTACGCGAGGAGCCCGCAAGGGGTGTTCGCACCCGTCCGCGTCGCGGTTAGCATGGCCTGACCGATGCTCTCGCTCTACCGTCGCCACCGCCCGAGGACCTTCAGCCAGGTGGTGGGCCAGGAGCACATAGTCAAGACCCTGCGCAACGCGATAGGGCTCGAGAAGGTCCACCACGCCTACCTGTTCGTGGGCTCGCGAGGCACCGGCAAGACCAGCGTGGCCAAGCTGCTGGCCTGCGCCCTGAACGCCGAAGGAGGCCCGAACGCCGACTTCGACCCCGAAGCTCCGGGCTGTCGCTCGATCATGGGCGGGACCTCGCTGGACGTCGTCGAGATGGACGCCGCCTCGAACAACTCGGTCGATGACATCCGCGAGCTGCGCGAGAACGTGGCGCTCGCCCCGATGGGGGGCAGCCGGCGGGTCTACATCCTCGACGAGGCGCACATGCTCACTCCCGCGGCGTGGAACGCCTTCCTGAAGACCCTCGAGGAGCCGCCGGCGCACGTGGTGTTCGTGCTCGCGACCACCGAGGCGCACAAGGTGCCGGCCACGATCATCGACCGCTGCCACCAGTTTCGCTTCCACCGTCCGTCGCTCAGCCAGGTGGTCGGAGTGATCAAGAAGGTGGCCGCGCAGGAGGACATCCAGGTGCCCGACGCCGCGGTGGGCATGATCGCCCGTTCGGCCACCGGCTCGTTTCGCGACGCGCTGGGAACCCTCGAGCAGCTGGTCACCTACGGGGGCAGGGAGCTCGCCCTCGACGACGTGCTCGAGGTGCTCGGCGTGGCCGACGCCTCGCTGGTGCTCGACACGACCGAGGCGCTGGCCGACCACGATCCCAAGGCGGCGCTGCTCGCGGTGCGCCGGCTGGCCGACTCCGGACGCGACTTCGAGCGCTTCATGCGCGACCTCACCGCCCACCTGCGCCACCTCTACGAGGTCCAGATCCTCGGCGAGGTGCCCGAGTCGTTCTCGGTCACCGCGGAGCACACCGACCGCCTGACCGCTCAGGCCGAGCGCCTCAGCCGGGCCGAGCTGCTGCGGGCGATCGACCTGCTGGCCTCCGCGCTCGCCGCCGTCAAGGAGGGCTCGGAGCCGCTCATCCAGCTCGAGGTGGCGCTGCTCAAGGCGACCCAGCCCCAGGCCGACGCCTCGCTCCAGGCGCT
>JALZII010000080.1 GCA_030860365.1 Actinomycetota bacterium | reverse complement strand
GCAGCGGCCATCGCGGCAGCCGAGTGGGCCGGCCGAGGCGACAAGGAGGCCGCCGACGGCGCCGCGACCGACGCCATGCGCTCCACGCTCTCCTCGCTGCCCGGAAGCGCCGTCGTGATCATCGGGGAGGGCGAAAAGGACGACGCGCCGATGCTCTACAACGGCGAGGAGGTGGGCGGCGGGGGCGCCGACCACCGCTACCACATCGCGGTCGATCCGCTCGAGTGCACGAACTTCTGTGCGGCTGGGTTGCCGGGGGCCCTCGCGACGATCGCATTCTCCGAGGAGGACTGCATGTGGTCTCCGGGGCCGGCCTTCTACATGGAGAAGCTGGTGGTGCCGCCCGCCGCGAGGGAGGCCATCGCCATCGAGGAGGGGCCCGAGCAGAACCTGAAGCGGGTGGCCGAGGCACTCGGCAAGCCGGTCGAGGACATGCGCGTGGTGATCCTCGACAAGCCGCGCCACGAGGACCTGATCGCAGAGCTGCGCAGCCTCGGCGCCCGGGTGGCGACGCCCGCCGAGGGCGACGTGGCCGGATCGCTGGAGGTCCTCCTTCCGGACGGCGGAGCCGACGTCTGCCTGGGCGTAGGCGGGACTCCGGAGGGCATAATGACCGCCTGCGCGGTTCGGTCGCTCGGAGGAGGGATGCAGATCCGGCTCGCCCCGCAGGCCGACGAGGAAAAGGACGCGGTGGCCGAGGCCGGCCTGGACACCGAGCGGGTCTACGAGCGCGACGAGATCGTGAGCGGAGACTCCTTCTTCGTCGCGACCGGGGTCACCAGCGGGACCCTTCTGCGCGGCCCCTGGAACTCCGACGGCGCCATCCTCACGGAGTCGATCGTCATCGGCGCCGGAAGAGTACGGCGGGTGGTTGAGAACAGCTACGAATAGCCCAGGTTTCGTTTCCCCCGACCGCGGGGGAGCGGTAAGTAAGTCACGCGCGCGGCCGCACACGGCCGCAGTGAAGACAGGAGAGAGGACACGATGATCGAGCACGAGCACGCGCAGGAGCTGCAGGACACCGCGAGGGAGATCGTCTCCGAGGGCCGCGGCATCCTCGCAGCCGACGAGAGCACCGGCACCATCACGAAGCGCTTCGAGGCGGTCGGCATCGAGTCGACGGAGGACAGCCGCCGCGCCTACCGCCAGCTGCTCTTCACGACGGAGGGCATCGGCGACTTCATCAGCGGCGCCATCATGTACGACGAGACGATCCGTCAGTCGACCGACGACGGCACGCCCTTCCCCCAGGCGCTCGCCGATCACGGGACGATCCCCGGAATCAAGGTGGACACCGGAGCCAAGCCGCTCGCGCTCTCTCCTGACGAGAAGGTCACCGAGGGGCTCGACGGTCTCCGGGAGCGGCTCGAGGAGTACCGCGAGCTGGGCGCCCGCTTTTGCAAGTGGCGCGGGGTCATCGAGATCGGCGACGGCATCCCCACCCGCTATTGCATCGACGCGAACGCGCACGCCCTGGCGCGCTACGCGGCGCTCTGCCAGGAGGCCGGGCTGGTGCCGATCGTCGAGCCCGAGGTGATGATGGACGGAGGTCACCCGATCGAGCGCTGCTACGAGGTCACCGTGGAGACGCTGCACCGGACCTTCGGGGCGCTGTTCGAGCAGAACGTCATGCTCGAGGGGGTGCTGCTGAAGCCGAACATGATCCTCGCCGGCAAGGACGCGGAGGACCAGAAGAGCCTGGAGGAGATCGCGGAGGCCACGCTGCGCTGCATGCGGACCGCGGTGCCCGCGGCGGTCCCCGGCATCGTGTTCCTGTCCGGCGGCCAGGGAAACGAGCTCGCCACGGCCCGCCTGAACGCGATGAACGAGATCGCCAAGCGGACCCCCCACCCCTGGGAGCTCGGGTTCTCCTACGCGCGCGCCCTGCAGGAGCCGCCGATGGAGACGTGGGCCGGGCAGGAGGAGAAGGTCGCCGACGCTCAGGCTCAGTACTACCACCGGGCCCGCCTCAACAGTGCGGCCCGCAAGGCCGAGTACTCGGACGACATGGAGAAGGAGCTGGCCCCGGCGGCCTGACCGCCGGCGCTCTGGGCCCATTCCTTTAAGCCGCCCGCGCCAACGCGGGCGGCTCCGCTGCTCGCAGCGCCCTATGTTCCGTGGCGGCGGGCTTCGCCTCGTGTGGACGCTACGCCGAATCGCGGGAGGTCTGCCTCCCAGGGGCTATAACATCGCCGCCCGTGAGGGGTCCCCTGGTCAGGATGATCCTGTACTCGACGATCGCGGCGGTCGTCGGGACCGCGATCGCCCTCGCCTTCGACTGGTTCCCGACCCAGGCCTCCACCGCGTCGGGCCCGATCGATCGGCTCTACGACGTGCTGCTGATCGCCTCCGTTCCCATCTTCGTGCTGGTTATGGCGGTGGCCATCTACTGCGTAGTCAAGTTTCGCGCGAAGCCGGGCGACCTGGGCGACGGCGCGCCGATCCACGGCAACACCCAGCTCGAGATCGCATGGGTAACCGTCCCGTTCATCATGGTCACCGCGCTGGCCGTCTACGGCTGGATAGTGCTCAACGACATCGAGGCCAAGGAGCCGGACCAGGTGGTGGTCGACGTCACCGCTCAGCAGTTCAGCTGGAGCTTCGAGTATCCGAACGAGGAAAACCTCAAATCGAGCCAGCTCGTGCTCCCGGAGGGTCGACAGGTCGAGTTCAGAGTCAATGCCAGGGACGTGATCCACTCCTTCTGGGTGCCCGAGTTCCGCCTCAAGACCGACGCACCACCGGGTATCACGACCAAGGTGCGGGTTACCCCAAATCGCCTCGGACGCTATCCCGTCGTCTGCGCCGAGCTCTGCGGCATCGGGCACTCCACGATGCGACAGACCGTTCGAGTCGTTGCGCCGCAGGAGTTCGACGCCTGGCTGTCCGACCGCCAGCAGGCGGCGCGGCGCGAGGGCGCTCTGGGGGAGGGGCGCCGCCTCTTCACCGCGGTCGGCTGCGCGGGCTGCCATACGCTGGCCGACGCCGGGGCGCAGGCCGAGACCGGACCGCCGCTGGAGGGGCTCGGGAAGATCGTCGAGCAGGGGCGGGGCGGGAGCACGCTGCGGGAGTACCTGCGTCGGTCGATAGTCGATCCGAAGGCGTTCGTGGTCAGCGGCTTCTCGCCGGAGGGGATGCCCGCCAACTACGGCGAGCAGCTGAACGACTCCCAGCTCCGCGCGCTCGTCGACTACCTCGAGCGGACGACCGGCGGCAGTGAGGAAAAGCTGGGTGGCCGCCGGGGGGAAGCACGAGCGGGCAGTGGACGCGAGCGATCTCGGGCTGGTGGCGAAGATCGTGCCCGCAACCGAGGAGAGGGTCGGTAGCGGACTACCTGCCGCTCACCCGGATGAGATAGGCGATCAGGGCGTTGAGCTCGGAGTCGGTCAGCTTCTCCCGGTAATCGGAGGGCATCACCTTGGCGGGGAAGCCTGGGACGATGCGCGCTTCGGGGGCGAGGATCGCCTCCCTCAGGTAGTCCGTCAGCCCCTCGCCCCCAATCGTGGGGCGCAGGTTGTTGAGCTGGGGCCCCACGCTCGCGCCGGTCTTGGCGTCGGAGAGGATGTGGCAACCGCCACACCCCTTGTCGAGAAACAGGGCCCTCCCCTGCGCGGCGGTCGCATCAGCGGGGCCCAGCTCGGCGACGCCGCCCTCATCCGCGCCGGCGCTCCCGGCGGCCTCGGCGACGTAGGCCGCCACGTCCCGGGCGTCTTGGCCGGTCACGAGGTCCTTCGGCATGGCGCTGTTCTGGCGCGGGTTGACGATCTGGTTGTAGGCGACCTCCTCTACCGTGCTCCTGCTCAGTCCGTCGAAGCGAGCTTGGCCGAATGCCGCGTCGAGGCTGGGGCCAACCGAGCCTCTGGTCCCCGCGCGCGCGAGCACGTGGCACGCGCCACACCGGCCCTCGCCGGTGAACAGCCGCTTGCCGTTGACGAGATCGGACTCCTCACCGCTTCCACACCCGGCCGCAAAGCTCGTCAGCACGGCGGCGACGACGGCGACGGCCAGCGCTCGCTTGTGCTCGAGAGCCACCAAGGCGAGCGATAAGGTACCCGATCGCCAGCCGAGCGACGCTGCCTTCCCCGCGCTGCTGTCTCCCCGGCGCTCGCGAGTGCATGGTCGCGCCGTCCCCGGCGCGGCCTCTCGAGCCGCTGAGCGAAGCTGTCACCGAGAGCGCTCGCAGACGAGGCGTGACGGCGAGAGCGTGTACTAGAGTTTGCGCACATCGAGATCGCCTCGGCACCCCGCCCTGGCATAGAGCGAAGCAGCCGCAGAGAACGAGGACGGAGGCAGCCGGAAAGTGACGATCGCCGCGAAGCTGAGTGCGCCGGGCTGGTACCGCGCCGCGCTGTCCCAGCCCCTCGGTTTTGCGGTCGCCTTCGGGCTCGTCGTGGGCGTCCGCGCCCTCTACGGGTACGAGCCGCTGGTCGACTGGGACGCGATCATCACCGTCGTCCTGCTCGCCCTGCCCCTGGCCTTCCTGGTGGGCATCGGCTGCTTCGACTACTGGTTCCGCTGGGCCTCGGGCGCGCCCACGGTCCCCGAGGACCACTCCGGCCACGGCGCCCGCTCGTGGAGGGACTACTTCAAGGTCAACACCGACCACAAGGTCATCGGGATCCAGTACATCGTCACGACCTTCTTCTTCTTCATCGCCGGCGGGCTGATGGCGATGGTGATGCGGGCGGAGCTGGCTCAGCCGGGCACGCAGTTCGTCGAGCCCAACACCTACAACGGCCTGTTCAGCGTCCACGCGTCGCTGATGATCTTCCTGTTCATCATCCCGGTCTTCGCGGGGATCGCGAACTACGTGATCCCGCTGATGATCGGGGCGCCGGACATGGCCTTCCCGCGCCTCAACGCGCTGTCGTTCTGGCTGCTGCCCACCGCCGGAATCATGATGCTGGCGTCCTTCGTCGCCGACGGCGGGGCCTTCGCCACGGGCTGGACCGCCTACGCGCCGCTCTCCACCGAGACGCCGCTGGGCCAGCAGTTCTTCACCATCGGGGTGCAGTTCGCCGGCGCCTCGTCCATCGCGACGGCGCTGAACTTCCTGGTGACCATCATCACAATGCGCGCACCCGGAATGACCTTCTGGCGCATGCCGCTGCTGGTGTGGGCGAACTTCACCACCTCGCTGCTGGTGGTCATCGCCACGCCCTTCGTCGCCGGCTCGCAGTTCTTCGTGCTGCTCGACCGCTCGCTGGGCACCCACTTCTTCAACACGGGCATGAACGGCGACGTGCTCATGTACCAGCACGTCTTCTGGTTCTACTCCCACCCCGCGGTCTACATCATGATGCTGCCCGGCTTCGGGATCGTCTCCGAGGTGATCTCGGCCAACGCCCGCAAGCCGGTGTTCGGCTACAGGATGATGGCCTTCTCGCTGATGGCCATCGTGGTGCTCGGCTTCACCGTCTGGGCGCACCACATGTTCGTCTCGGGCATGGCCACCTGGCTGAGGGTCCCGATGATGATCACCACGATGCTGATCGCGGTGCCCACGGGCATCAAGATCTTCTCCTGGCTCGCCACGCTGTGGCGGGGGGTAATCCACCTGACGACACCCATGCTCTTCGCGCTGGGCTTCATCACCATGTTCACGCTCGGCGGGATCAGCGGGATCATGCTGGCCGTCATACCGGTCGTGATCCACGTCTCGGACACCTACTTCGTCGTGGCCCACATCCACTACGTGCTCTTCGGCGGCTCTGTGTTCACGATCTTCGCCGGCATCTACCACTGGTTTCCCAAGATGACCGGCCGGATGTACCACGAGGGGCTGGGCAAGCTCCACTTCTGGCTCTCGTTCGTTTTCTTCAACCTCACCTTCGGGCCGATGCACTTCGTGGGCGTCGACGGCATGCCCCGCCGGGTGGCCGACTACGCGGAGCAGTTCGCCTCGCTGAACTTGATCGTCTCGGTGTCGAGCTTCCTCTTCGGGCTCTCGTTCTTGGTCTTCCTCTACAACATGGTCACCTCGTGGCGCAACGGGCCCAAGGCCTCCGCCAACCCCTGGCGGGCCCACTCGCTGGAGTGGCAGGTCTCCTCCCCGCCGCCCATCTTCAACTTCGACGAGGTGCCCACCGTGGTCGGCGGCCCCTACGAATATGGGGTACCCGGGGCGGTCCACGGCGTGTTCAAGGAGAAGGGGGGCGCGGCGGTGCCCGCAGGCGGCGGAGGCGCCCCTCCTCCGGCTGAATGAGCGAGCCCAGGAAAATCCTGGTCGTGGCCAACGAGACCGTGGGCGGCACGGCGCTGATCGAAGCGGTCAAGAGCCACTCCGACGCCGGTGATGTATCTGTGCACGTGGTCTGCCCCCAGAACGCGCCCAAGCACGGCTACGTGATCCAAGACAGCACCGTCACGGAGGCCGCCGAGAACCGCCTCGGCCTCACAGTCGCCCAGCTGCGGGAGATCGGGATCGAGGCCACCGGCGAGGTAATGGACCCAGACCCCTACGCCGCGATCATGGATGCGATGGGCGAGTCTCACTACGACGAGATCATCGTTTCCACACACCCCGAGACGCACTCGGGCTGGCTGCGCCAGGACCTGGTCAGCCGCGTGGCCAAGGACGCCGGCGTCCCTGTCGAGCACGTGGTGGTGGACCTCGAGAGCGACCGCGAGGCGGGCAAGCGAGTCCTGGTGGTGGCCAACCAGACCGTGGGCGGCGAAGCGCTGATCCGGCAGCTCGAGGAGATCTCCGAGGAGGAGGGGGCCCACAAGTTCGTGGTGATCTGCCCCGCCAACGAGGGCGACAAAGAAAGCGCCTCCGAGCGCCTGGCGCATACGCTCAAGCGCTTGGAGGACGAAGGCTTGGAGGTCGTGGGCCAGGTGGCCCACGGCGATCCCTACACCGCCGTCCAGAACGCGCTGCAGTTCTACCCGGCGGACGAGATCGTCATCTCCACCTTCCCCGAGACCCGCTCGGGCTGGCTGCGCTCGGACCTCATCCAACGCGTGCAGTCGACCACCTCGAAGCCGGTGCACCACGTCGTCGTCGAGGACGAGGGCTAGTGGAATCCGCCAGCATCGCGGCGGGCGGCCACGCCGCCGAGCACGACGAGCACCACGGGCCGCCGCCGGCCAACCAGTCCTCGCGGCTGGAGTCCCAGTTCCTCGGGATGCTGCTCTTCATCATCTCCGAGGTCATGCTCTTCGGAGCATTCTTCACGGCTTACTTCTTCATCCGGGTCGTGGGAGAGGCCGACTGGCCGGCGGCCGGGGAGCACCTCCCGAAACTGGTCGCTGGGGTCAACACCGCGATCCTGGTGTCCTCGAGCTTCACGATGCACTGGGCCCTCGAAGGCGCGCGCAACGGCAACCGCCGCGCGCTGCGCGTCGGGCTGCTCACCACGATGCTGCTCGGCCTCACCTTCCTGTGCGTCCAGATCAACGAGTACGTCAACATCGGCTTCGCACCCGCCGACAACGCGCAGGGCTCGATCTTCTACGGGCTCACCGGCCTGCACGGCGCGCACGTGTTCGTGGGCCTCACCCTGCTCACCTTCGCAACGATCAGGGCGTTCCGCGGCCACTTCACCATCAAGGAGCACCGCGGGGTCGAGGTGCCGGGAATCTACTGGCACTTCGTGGACGTCATGTGGATCGTCGTGTTCTTGACGATCTACATTCTCTAGAGGGCTTGATCAATCCAGTTCGATCCGAGCAGGAGGCATTCCGCTTCCTGGTCTACGTACTCGTTATCGCGGCGGTCGTCGCGGGCGTCGTCCTACTCGTGCGGGCGCTCTGAGCCCCGGCCAGGACCTCGAGCTGGCCGAGCGCGCCGCGCGCGGGGCCGGGGCGCTGCTGCTCGAGCGCTTCGGTGGTCCGGCGAGTGGGCTCGAACAGAAGTCCTCGAGCACGGACATGGTCTCCGACGCCGACCGCGACGCCGAGGCGGCGATCGTGGACATGCTGCGCTCCGAGCGCCCCGACGACGGGATCCTCGGGGAGGAGGACGCGAGCCGGGAGGGGTTCAGCGGCCGGCGCTGGGTGATCGACCCGCTCGACGGGACCACCAACTACCTCTACGGCTTTCCCGCGTGGGTGGTGAGCGTGGCGGTCGAGGACTCCGACGGCGGCCTCGCGGGCGTGGTCTTTGACCCGGTCCGCGACGAGCTGTTCGCGGCCGCGCGGGGAGAGGGGCTGCTGGTGAACGGAGAGCGCACATCGGTGCGCGACCCGGTGGCCACAGAGCGGGCGCTCGTGGCCACCGGCTTCTCCTACGAGTCCGCGGACCGCGTCGACCAAGCCGCCGTGGTCTCCCGCGTGCTCCCCCGGGTGCGCGACATCCGGCGCGCCGGAGCGGCCGCGTTCGACCTCGCGCTGCTGGCCGCGGGCCGCCTCGACGGGTACTACGAGCGCGGCCTCAAGCCCTGGGACTGGGCGGCGGGGCGACTGCTGGTCACCGAAGCGGGGGGAACGGTGATCGAGCTCGAGGACGACCCGACGGGCCTAGTGGCCGCGAGCAACACGGGCCTCGCCGAAGCTCTCGTCGGGCTCGTCGGCTAGCCTGCGCGCGCACCCCCACCGAAAGGCCCTCCTCCATGTCACGCCGACTCGCCCTGGTCTGCACCGCCCTCCTCTGCACCGCGTTGGCGGCCGGCTGCGGTGGCCCCTCCAAGGAGGAGTACGCCAAGCAGGCCAACAGCGTCTGCTCCCAGATCCAAAAGGACCTGCAGTCGGTCAGCCGGGGCAGCCAGTCGACCAACGCCGCGGAGATCAACCGCCGGACCGACCAGGCGGTTAAGGCGTTCGCCATGGGGGTCGACCGCATCAAGGACCTCGACCGGCCCGGCGGCGACGTCGGAAAGCAGGCCGAGGAGTTCACCACGGCCTTCGAGCGCTTCCTGAACCAGGACTACCGTCCGGGGGTCAAGAAGCTCCAGGCGGCCGTCGCGCGCCGTGACCGCCAGGCGATACGTGCGGCGGCTCTGGGGCTGCGCAACATCAACACCCAAGAGGTGAATCGCCTCGCGGGGCAGCTCGGTGTCTCGGAGTGCGCCTCGGGCGGTTGAGCCCCCCCGCGCCCGGGGCCGTTGAGCTCCTACACTCGTGGCGTGGCGAGCCGGGTCATCCTCTTCTCCACCGACTCCTGCACGTTCTGCGTCCACGCGAAGTCCCTGCTCACGAAGCGGAGGGTGCCCTTCGAAGAGGTCAACCTGGCAGAGGACCCGGAGCTCCAGTCCGAGCTGGCCGGGGTCACCGGGCTCACGAGCTTCCCCCAGATCATCGTCGACGGCGAGCCCCTCGGCGGCCTGAACGAGCTCAGAGCCGCCGACAAGAGCGGGACGCTGGCCTCGTGGGGCGCCGAATAGCCCACCTCGGCGCCGGCGGCTTGACCATCTTTCGCGCAGCATCTGGAGGCTGACTATTTCGACGACAGCGAGCTCCCACGCCACCGGGCACCGGGCCATGCAGCACCTGAGCGCCGAAGACATCGACGGGATCGCTCGCGAGCTCGACTCCATCCACCGCGAAGTGCGCGCCGACCTCGGCGACGTCGATGCGGCCCACATCCGGCGGGTCATCAAGATTCAGCGCGGCCTGGACGCCGGCGGGCGGGCCCTGCTGCTGTTCTCGCGCTTCCCGCCCGCCTTGGTGGGCGGGACCCTCTTGCTCGCGGCGTCCAAGATCCTGGACAACATCGAGATCGGCCACAACATCATGCACGGGCAGTGGGACTGGATGCGCGACCCCAAGATCCATTCCTCCAAGTGGGAATGGGACGCTGTCTCCCCTGCCAAGACCTGGAAGACGGCTCACAACTACCAACACCACACCTTCACGAACGTGGTCGGCAAGGATCGGGACCTCGGATACTCAGCCTTGCGCGTGCACGCCGATCAGCCGTGGCACCCGGTCTACCTGACCCAGCCCATCTACGCCATCGGAGTGGCCGCGTCCTTTGAGTGGGGCATCGCCCTCTACGACATCGACCTCGGCGCAGTTCGCAAGGGGACCAAGGAGTGGTCGGTGGCCAAGGCCGACCTGCTCGCCCTCGGCCGCAAGGCGTGGCGCCAGATAGGCAGGGAGTACGTGCTCTTTCCGCTGCTGGCGGGGAGATCGGCGCGCAAGAGGACTCTGCTGGGAGTCGTCGCGGCGAACGTCCTGCGCAACGTCTGGACCCAGGTCATCACCTTCTGCGGCCACCTCCCCGATGGCGCGGAGACGTTTACCCAGGAGCAGTACGAGAACGAGAGCCGCGGGGGCCGTTATGTTCGCCAGCTGCTGGGGTCGTGCAACCTGGATGGCAGTCGGCTGTTCCATGTCATGACAGGTCACCTGTCGTACCAGATCGAGCACCACCTCTTCCCAGGGCTTCCGAGCAACCGCTACCCGGAGATCGCGCCCCGTGTGCGCGCCGTGTGCGAGCGCTACGACCTGCCTTACACCAGCGGCCGCCTAGGCCGTCAGTACCTGTCGGCGAGCAAGAAGATCGTGCGCTTCGCCTTCCCCACCGGCTAGCTCCTCCGAGCGCCGAGTCACTCGCCTGTGTCGTCGCCGGGGGGGGCGTCGTCGTCGGCCTCCTCGCCCTGGCCGTCGGGCGCCTGCAGCACGAGCAGGAGGTCCTCGGCTTCGACGTGGGTTCCGACCGCGGCCACGACCTCGTCGACCACGCCGTCGACCTCGGCGAACACCGCCGTCTCCATCTTCATCGCCTCGATGGAGGCCAGCCTGTCGCCCTGAGCCACCCCCTGGCCCTCCTCGACCGAGAGCGAGACGACCACGCCCCGCATGGGCGCGACGACGTGGCCCGGGTCATCCGGGTCGGCCTCGCGCCGCTCTGCTGCGGGCGCCAGGCTGCGGTCGCGCACCTTGACCTCGCGCGGCTGCCCGTTGAGCTCGAAGAAGATCGAGCGCAGGCCCTCGGAGTCCGGCTCGCCGACAGCCAGGAAGCGGACGATGAGGACCATGCCGTGCTCGATCTCGAGGGCGAGCTCCTCGTCCTCGCGCAGGCCCCAGAAGAAGACCGTGGTCGGCAGCACGCTGACGTCGCCGTACAACTTCTGAAAACCCGCGAACTCGACGAACACCTCCGGGTACATGAGGTAGGAGGCGAGCTCCTCATCGCTGACTTCGCGATCCACCTCACGCTGCAGCTCTTCGCGCGTCTGGTCGAAGTCGACCGGCGCCAGCTCCTGGCCCGGCCGCACGTGCAGGGGCTCACGACCCTTCAGCACCTTGCTCTGGAGCTCCTCCGGGAAGCCCCCGGGGGGCTGGCCTAAATCGCCGTGGAAGTACTCGACGATCGATTCCGGGAACGCGATCTCCCGCTCTGGGTCGAGCACGTCTTCGGCGGTGAGGTCGTTGGTCACCATGAGCACGGCGAGGTCGCCCACCGCCTTGGAGGTCGGCGTGACCTTCACTATGTCGCCCAGCATCTGATTCACCTCGGCGTAAGCCCGCGACACCTCGGGCCACCTGTCCGCGATGCCGAGCGCCTGCGCCTGCTGACGCAGGTTCGTGTACTGGCCACCGGGCATCTCGTGCTCGTAGACCTCCGAGGCGCCGGCTCGGATGGGGCTCTCGAACCCGGCGTAGTAGCCGCGGACGGTCTCCCAGTAGGCCGCGGCCTGGTCCAGCGGCTCGCGCGGCAGGCCGGTGTCGCGCTCGGTGTGGCGCAGAGCCTCGACGATCGCTCCCAAGTTGGGCTGGGAGGTGAGGCCGCTCATGGGGTCCATCGCCCCGTCCGCGGCATCCACACCGGCCTCCGCCGCCGCCAGCACGCTGGCCGCGGAGGCGCCACTGGTGTCGTGGGTGTGGAAGTGGATCGGGATGCCCACCTCGTCCCGCAGCGCCCGCACCAGGCGCCGGGCGGCTTCGGGCTTCAACAGACCGGCCATGTCCTTTATCCCGAGCACGTGGGCACCGGCCGCTTCGAGCTCCTTGGCCAGGCCGACGTAGTAGCCGAGGTCGTACTTCGACCTCGACGGATCCAGGATGTCGCCGGTGTAGCAGATCGCCGCCTCGCAGAGCGCGCCCGACTCCACCACGGCATCCATGGCCACGCGCATGTTCTCGACCCAGTTCAGCGAGTCGAACACGCGGAACAGGTCGACCCCCGTCGCCGCGGCCCGCGCGACGAAGAACTGCACGACGTTGTCTGGGTAGTTGGTGTAGCCGACCCCGTTGGACGAGCGCAACAGCATCTGCAGCAGGATGTTGGGGACCCGCTCGCGCATCCCGGCCAGCCGCTCCCAGGGATCCTCCTTCAAGAAGCGCATGGCGACGTCGAAGGTGGCCCCACCCCAGCACTCCAGCGACAGGAGCCCGTCCAGCTGCCGCGCGTACATCGGGGCAATGCGAAGGAGGTCGTGGGTGCGTACGCGCGTGGCAAGGAGCGACTGGTGGGCGTCGCGGAAGCTGGTATCGGTGAGCAGCAGGCGGTCCTGTTCACGCATCCAGCGCGCGAAGCCCTCGGGACCGAGCTCGGTGAGAAGCCCGCGGGTGCCCTGCTTCAAGTGCCGTTGGTGGGGCACGTCGGGCAGGGGGGCGGGCGGGAGCGGCCCGGGGTCGGGCTGGCCTTCCACCTCCGGGTTGCCGTTGACCAGCACGTCTCCGACGAAGGCGAGCAGCCGGGTGCCCCGGTCCTGGCGCGGCGTGAACTCGAAGAGCTCGGGGGTCTCGTCGACGAACCCCGTCGTGACGTCGTCGCCCCGAAAGCTCGGGTGGGTGATCAGCGCGTTGAGGAAGAGAAGGTTCGTCTTGACCCCGCGGATCCGGTACTCGCGCAGCGCCCGGCTCATCCGCGCCACGACCTCCTCCGGGGTCGGCGCCCACGCGGTGATCTTCTCCAGCAGCGAGTCGTAGGAGGGCGTGACCACGGCACCGACATGGGAGGTGCCTCCGTCGAGGCGGATGCCGAAGCCGGTGGCCTCGCGCTTGGCGATGATGCGCCCGTAGTCGGGGATGAACTCGTTCTCGGGGTCCTCGGTCGTTACCCGACACTGCAGCGCGTGGCCGTTGAGCCGGATGTCGGCCTGCGCCGGAACCCCGCTCTCGGGCGTGCCGATCCGGGCACCCTCGGCGACGCGGATCTGCGCCTTCACCAGGTCGACGCCCGTGACCATCTCGGTCACCGTGTGCTCCACCTGGATGCGCGGATTCACCTCGATGAAGAAGAACTCTCCGCTGTCGATGTCCTGCAGGAACTCCACCGTGCCCGCGTTGCGGTAGCCCGTCTCGCTCGCGAGCCTCACGGCGGCCTGGCAGAGCTCGTCCCTGGTCTCGGAGTCCAGCGCCGCCGCCGGCGCCCGCTCCACGACCTTCTGGTGGCGCCGCTGCACGGTGCAGTCGCGTTCGTAGAGGTGCACGACCTGGCCGGAGTCGTCGGCGAGGATCTGGACCTCGAGATGGCGTGCCCGCTCCACCAGGCGCTCTACGAAGACGTCGTCGCGCCCGAAGGCGGCGAGCGCCTCCCGGCGCGCGGCTGCCACCTCCCCGGCGAGGTCGGCCGGGTCTAAGACCACGCGCATGCCGCGCCCGCCACCCCCCCAACTCGCCTTGACCATCAGCGGGCAGCCCACCTCGGCGCCGAGCCGCTCGACCTCCTGGTCGTCGTCGGGAAGCGGCCCCGTGGCCGGCATGACCGGTACGCCCGCCTTCTCGGCCAGCGTGCGGGCAGACACCTTGTCGCCCAGGCCCTCCATGACCGAGACGGGCGGGCCGATCCACACGATTCCCTCAGCAGCGCAGGCGGCAGCCAGATCGGGGTTCTCGGACAGGAAGCCGTAGCCCGGGTGGATGGCGTCGACGCCGGCGGCGCTTGCCACCCGCACGATCTCCTCGATCCCCAGGTAGGCCTGCACCGGCTCCCTGCCCCTGCCCACGAGGTATGACTCGTCGGCCTTGAAGCGATGCAGCGCGAAGCGGTCCTCGTGGGAGTAGATGGCCACGGTCTCCAGCCCGAGCTCGGCCGCGGCCCGGAAGATCCGGATGGCGATCTCGCTGCGGTTCGCGACCAGCAGCTTCTGAATCTTCCGCGCCATTGCGCCGCGAGCATACGCTGTGCGCAGGGCCGCTTGCTCGGCGTGCGGGGGCCAGCCGACGGCCGGCTAGGTCTTCTGCTCGGGTACCCTCGGACCCACTACCGAGAGAGAGGGACAGCCATGAGGGACACACCCGTCAACATAACTGCGAAGTACGTGCACGGTTTCAACTGGCCGGCCAGCAAGGCGGAGGTCCTCGCGGCCATGGAGCGAAACGGGGCACCGGAGGACGTCCTCCTGGTCGTACGCTCGTACAACCAGGAGAGGTTCGCGAGCACCAACGACGTGCACCAGGCTCTCTGGTTGCAGGCCGGAGACGACGAGCGCGCCCGTCCGTTCGGCCGCCGCTGAGCGCCGAGAGGCCCGCAGCGCCCGCTACTTGACCGTCAGCTCGCCCTTCATGCCGCCGTCGGCGTGGCCGGGCACAGTGCAGAGAAAGGTGTACTTGCCGGGCGTGAGCTTCTCCATCACCTCAGAAGTGCCCCCCTCACCCACCGGGCCGATCTTCTTTCCCTCGATCCCGATGTTCTGCGGGATGCCGGCCGGGTTCTTCATCACCAGCGTGACCGCGCCCGAGGGTGCGGTCGCCTTGCCGGCCACAAAGGACAGGGCGCCCGAGGGGTCGGCGTCGATCTCCAGGCGGTTGCCCTTTGCGCTGACCTGCTTGTTGGAAACGTCGGGCGAGCCGGCGCTCGCCAGCTCCCCGGTGTCCTCGCCCGGTTGGCCGGCCACCTCGGCCACGTAGCTCGAGTCGGCCCTTGTGACCAGGTTGGCGGGCATCGAGCTGTTGCGACGCACCAGCGCGAGGTTCGGCCCCTGCACCCCGGAGGCGTTGGCCCTCTGGAGGCCGTGGCAGGAGGCGCATTTCTGCACGAACTTGGTCTTGCCGTTGATCAGGTCGGGCGCCTCGCCGCGCCCGCAGCCGGCTCCGCCCAGGGCCAGGGACACCGAGCACCACAAGGGGGACCACGAGCCTCTGCGCGGGGGAAACCTCACGGGGAGCGAGGACTGGACGAGCGCCGGGGCCGGAAGCGTCGCTAGAGAACCGAGCGCGCGGTGCTCGCCCGACCGGCGTCGGGCTGCGCTCAGGCGGTGTCGGAGGGCACCACGGCGAGATCGGCGAGGCGGCCCTGCGCGGCGGCGATGATCCCTTCGGCCACGCTCTCCCAGCCGAAGCGCGAGCGGGCCATCCTCGCCAGGCCGGCCCTGGCGCGAGCGCGCTCGGAGGGACTCAGGGACAACAAGCGCACCAGCCGGTCGGCCAGCTCGAGGACAGCCTGTGGGCCGGGTGCAAAGGACAGCAGCGGCCGCAGCGACTCATCGAGGGACGGTGCCAGCACCGACGTGACCTCGGCCAGGCCCGAGTGCGCGGCCGAGACCGGGACGGCTCCGCAGGCCGCTGCCTCGGCGGCCACCATCCCAAAGGACTCCGGGAAGGTGCTCGGCACCACCTGGGCCTCGAAGGCGGGCAGGAGTGCGGGCAGCGCGTCGTGCTCCAGGCGGCCGGTGAAGTGCACGCGCTCGGCAGCGTGCGGCGCCGCGGCGAGATAGGCCTCGCGGCGCTCGGCGCCCAGCTCGTCGAGGAAGGCCCTCACGTACCTCAGCTCACTTCGGGGGCCGCCCTCCAGCTCGCGCCCGCGCGCCGCCACCTCGCCGAGCGCCTCGAGGTCGGCGTTCGCCAGCGCCTCGGCGATCTGCTCGAGTCCGGCGCGGTAGGTGCCGAAGCCCACCACGCATAGCCGCGCCTCGGGGACCTCGGCCACCACCAACGGCCAAGCCGCCAGCAGCAGATCGACCCCCTTGGACACGATCAGCTTGCCCACGTAGCCGACGATCCGGTCGCGCGCGGGATCGAGCGCGCGAACCGCCTCGGCCGCCCCGGCTTCCCCTCCCCACGTCGCCGCCTCGGCTCCCTCGAGGGAGCCGGCCAGGCGCGCCAGCCCCTCCTCGGCCTCGCCGACAGAGCGCGGGCGAAAGGCGTGCACGTCCACGCCGGGGGGCCCAAGCCGGGTGCGGGCCGCCAGCCCGGGCTCGTCCATCACCTCCCACAGGCTCTCGGCGGTGTGGCGTGAGCCCACCAGCACGGCCGAAGCGCCCGCCAGGCCCTCCCGCGCCCAGGGCAGGAAGCGCTCGCGGTGAGGGCGCACCACGTACTCCAGCGCGCTTCCGTGGACTTTGACGGCGTAGGGGACCCTGGCGCCCAGCGCCCGAGCAAGGATCACCGGGCCCATGATCAGGTGGTTGGCCAGGGCCACGTCGGGCTTCACCTTCTCGGCCACCGCGGCCACCGCCCGCACGTTGAGGTCCACGTAGCGTTCGATCTGGGCGTCGTCGAGCTCGGGGAAGGGCAGGGCGGTGAAGCCCTCGTACTCGTCGGCCACGTAGAGCGGCAGCAGGCCGGCGATGTCGGGGACGTGGAAGGTGCAGCGAACGCCGTCCACGAAGCCCAGACCCTCGGTACGCCGCTCCTGGCAGACCAGGTGCACCTCGTGCCCGAGATCCGCCAACGCTCGGGCCAGGCTGGCGTTGTAGATGTTGCTGCCGGTCCCGCGCAGGAGGTAGCCGTGGAAGATGAGCACCCGCATCGCCTAATAGAATGCCGCGCCCATGGGACGGCGTCAGCTCTACCGTATGCGGACCCGGACCGACCGCGAGGTGATTCGCGAGGCAGACCCCGGCACCACCTACGTGGACCGCGACAGTGGCGAGGAGTTCGCGGTGGTGGGAGCCCTGCTGCCGCTGGCCCCCTCGCCCAGCGACCTGCCCTGGGCGGTCGAGAACCTGCGCCTGTGCGGATGCTCGCTCGAGCAGCTGCTGCCCAAGGACCTCAACGACTGCATGCACTGCGGGCGCCGACTGCCCGCGATCCAGCCCTAGCTGGAGGCCGCCTGTCCGTGCCCAGATCGCGCGCGGCCGCCCTCCTGTTCAGCGCGCTCGCGCTCGCCGCAGCCGGCTGCGGGGGCGACGAGGAGCCACGCCCGCGCGCCGCGCCGGAGCTGACGCTCCCCGAGTCGGCGCCGGCGCCGAGGACCGAGACTGACCCCGCGCCCAGGCCCCAGACGGGCACCTCGACGCAGACGACGCCCTCGCCCACGCAGCCTCCGGCCAACACGCCCGACACCCCCGAAGACGCCGCGCCCGGTGGGAGGCGGCAGGACTCGCCGCGCAACGACACCCCCCCTCGCAGGGGCTCGCCCGAAGAACGCTTCGAGGGGTTCTGCGAGGAGAACCCCGGCGCCTGCGGCTAGTCAGCGGCGCCCCGGCCGGGTGCGCGCCGGCAGAGGCGAGCGCGGGTGGCGCACCCGCAAGGGCACCGGACGGGGAACCGGTGGCGCCGGCCCCCTGCGTCGGGGTCGAGAGGGGCGCCCGCCATGGTCGCGCAGGCGGTTCCCGTTGCCCCAGCGGCCCAGGGGAAGGCGCATGCCGCCACCGTCTCGCGGGGCGTCCTCGTCGGGGCCCCGACCAGGGCCGCCGCCGCCACCTTCGTCCTCGGGGGGGTCCTCGCCGTCATCGCGCAGGCGAAAGAACCACACGAGCCAGAGCACGAGCAGCCCCAGGTCGAAGACTCGAAAGCCGACCATGAAGATCCACCCCTCCAGGCTCACTGGGACGATGCTACCCCGGGCCGCAAGAGTCTGCGCCCCTAGCCGGGGGGTCCGCCGCGCCTACCGCCGGAGCGCAGGCCGGGCGTTGCGGGAGGAGCGCAGCTCGAGCGTCGGTCGGGCGAGCACCGGACCGACTGGTCTCGGCCGAGCACCGCCGGTGTATCACCTCACTTGTAGCGGTAGGTGATCCTGCCCCGGTCGAGGTCGTAGGGCGACAGCTCGATCTTGACGCGGTCTCCGGGGAGGATGCGGATGTAGTGGCGCCGCATCTTTCCGGAGATGTGCCCCAGCACCTCGTGCTCGTTGTCGAGCCTCACCTTGAACTGCGTGTTCGGGAGGGCTTCGAGGATCTCGCCCTCCATCTCGATCTTCTCTTCCTTGGCCATAAGAATTGACGCTGCGGTGCTCGGCCGACCAACGCTCGGCCTGCGCTCCTCCCGTTGAGTATTGACGCTGCGGTGCTCGGCCGACCAACGCTCGGCCTGCGCTCCCCCGTAGGGGGACGCTAGAGCGCCCGGACGTTCACCGCCTTGGGGCCCTTGTCCCCGACCTCTTCCTCGTACTCGACCTTGGCGTTCTCGGTCAGGCTCTTGAAGCCATGCCCGTCGATGCCCGAGTAGTGGACGAACAGGTCACGGTCCCCGTCGTCGGGCGTGATGAAGCCGTAGCCCTTCTCGTCGTTGAACCACTTGACGGTTCCAGTCGGCATTTCTGTGTGCCCTCTTTCTGCAACAGCCGGGCCACGAAAATGCGCTCCGAACCACGGCACTTGCTGCTTCTGACCTGCGCCGCCAGCGACGCCTCTACCGAGGCGAAACGCTAGCAAGGCTTCCCGGGCGAGCAAAGGGCGCGCCGTCCGCCAATCAGCATTCGGTCAATGGCCCTCGAACGTGGCATGGCCCGGGCCCTGGTCCAAGAAGCTGCGGATGGCCCGCTTCGCATCTTCGGTCTCGAACAGCGGGGCAGCGATCCCGGGGTGAGCTCGTCTGCCTTCCTGGTGCCCTGGTCGACCTGCGTGCGAACGATCTTCTTGGTGGCCGACATCGCCTTCGTGGGCCCGGCGGCCAGGGCCTCCCGTGCGCCCTTGGCCTGGTCGAGCGCCGAGACCAGCTCCGGCCAGCCGCGCTGCAGCGCCTGGACCTTGGCGCCGTTCGTCGTCCTCGCGCTTGGCGAAACGGGTCAGGAGACCTTGCCTCGCACCGCGCACTCCAGCAGCAGGCAACCACCGCCCGCCTTGGGGTCCTCGCCGTCGCCCACGTCCTGGCGGGTCACGCCAGAGACGGTCAGCCGGCAGCGCACGTCGATCGGGGCTGCGACGGGTTGGCCGTCGCGGTCGGCCGGGCGCGAGCGAAGCGGCTCGGGCAGCTCGTCGAACTCGGCAACCACTCGGCGCCGCAGACCAGGTCGAGGCGGTCAAAGACCAGCCGGGCGTCGACGTAGGTAGGCGGCGATCTGCGCCGCTGAGTCGGTGGCGTTCTGAATCTTGAAGCGCACCGCGGCGCAGGTCGGGGAACGCCTCCAGCAGGGTGGCGCAGGGGTCGTCGCAGCCGCGGTCGCGGCTCTTGTGCTTCGACATGTCGAAGCTCCTTTCTCGGTAGTGGTTCGGCGCAGCGTGTGCCGCGCGTCTTTCAGGCAGTGGGCGCGGCCGCCCTCACGTGACGGCCGAGGCGGCCCTTAGTCGTCGAGCTTGTCGAGTAGCTCGATCGCCTCGATGTCCGACAGGTCGAGGAGCGATCCGCGCTGGCGCTTGAGTGCAATGAGGGTCCTTCGCGACATGACCGCGACGGGCAAGTCGTCGAGCTCGTAGCGCTCGCTCTCGGCGACGAGCTGATCCCACTCGGGCAGGTCGGGCATCGACTGCACCACGTCGACCTGGCCAAGCTTGGTCAGGACGGTGGCGTTTGAGCCCTTGAGCATGCCCCAGCGCTCGCGTGCACCGAACCGGCGCGCGGGTTTAAGAGTCAGGTGGGCGTCGATCGACACGAGCCAATCGTGCACCCGGTAGAGGTTTTCCTCAGTCGGCCGCACGATGATGTCGAGATCGGCGGTACCGCGCACGTGGCCGTAGAAGCCGGCGGCAATCGCGCCGAATACGACGTGCTCGACCGAGCGATCGTGCAGGGAGCGCAGCAGCTCGATGAGCCGCAGCTCCCGCTGTGGACGGCTCACCGAATGCGGCGGGCGCGGGTGGCGAGCCGCGTCTGCTCGCGACACATGCGGTCTAGCAGCGCAATCCGTTCGGCTACCGGCAGCCGCTTGATACGTCGCATCATCGCCAGGCGCGACCCGTCTTGCGGCAGAACGGGGGCGCCGTCCTGAGCGACTTGCCCTCTGCTGGTTGGCTCCGGAGCGTCGGTCATGTCGTTCATCGTAAATCTCCTCTCCAGTGGCGTCGAGGTTCAGGGCTGAAAGCGCACCGCCTCCGCAGTGGGAGCGCGGCGCAGGTCGGGGAGCGCCTCCAGGAGGGTGGCGCAGGGGTCTTCGGAGCCGCGCTCGCGGCTCTTGTGCTTCGACATGTCGAAGCTCCTTTCGTTGAGTTTGATTCGGCCCGCGGCCCGTTGCGCGGCGTGTCGACGGATCGGTCAGGCGGGCTAGGTCGGAGCCGCTCGGGTGGACTGCGGCGCTCAACCGCCGGGACCCGCAGGACTCCTAGCGTGTCGTTGCGCCGGCTTGGGTAAGCACTTCTCGTGGAGTGGCTCCTGGTCTTGCTCGTGCCCGTCGCGCTCCTAATGCTCGTCGTGCAGCTCATGCCCCTCGCCTACCTGCCGGACATGCTCCGACGAGCGCAAGCCGACTTCGAGCGCATGCCGCCCGCGGCCCGTGGGCTCGCTTTCGTCAGCGCCTTGAGCGGGATTGCTCTTGGCTGGGTCCTCAGAAGCGGCCACGGCGGAAGGGGGCTTGCCTACGTGCTCCTCGGCTGCCTGACCGTGCCGATCGTGTTATCCCTCCTCGTCCTCCCGTTGTTGATGGTTCGAGAGGAGTTGAGGCGGAAACACAGCTTCGAGCAGAGCCGCGCCGCCGGCCCCGAGCACTAGACCCGCCCGCCCTGGGAGCAGCCAAAGCACCACCACCCCTGACCGGGCTCGGCCCACACCTGACACGAGGCATAGGCGTCGTCGTGGCCGGGCAGCGGACAGCGGACCATGCCGCCCTCGTTCGACAGGTCGACACCGGCCAGGGCGCGGAGTAGGCCGGCGGGGCGACCATCCGCATCGCATCCTCCGACCCCTCCCCTGTCTGCCCCCGTTCAACGCTCGGGGAGGCTAGGGCGGACGCGGCGGCTGAGGGTCGGGCAGCGCCTCGCGCAGCGCGTTGGGGGAGATCGGCGGTCGGGAGAGGTCGGCCCACAGCGCCGCAGACCAGCGCCCGCGCTTGGCGGTGAACGTCCCCGGCAGGCGCATGATGCGCCCCCGCTCGGTGCAGGCCATGTCACCCCCGAGGCGGTGGCACAGCCGGCGGTTGAGCGACTCGACCTCGGGCGCCTCGGCGTCGTCGTCGAGGCGCCAGTAGAGGTGGTGCCCGGCGCCGGAGTGAAGCCACAGCGGCGGGCGCAGTGCCCCACTCTCCGCCGCCAGATCGGGCTCGGCCGAGTCGAGGTCGACCCACAGCACCGATCCGCCGCGCACCGCTCGCTTGCCGGCCTCAGGCTCCTCGCGGGCAGCGGGGTCACGAACACCTCCTCCCACGCCCCCGGGCCAGGTTCCTCCCCCATGCCATCCCCGAAGAGGTTGAGCGGCGGAGCCTCGACGAAGATCGAGCCGACGTGCCCTCCCTGCTCGAAGCGGATGCGCTCAGCCACGCAGCTCTGCCGCGATCTGCGCCAGCTCGCCCTCTCCGGGCTCCATGGGCTGACCGGGCAGTCGCAGAGGATCGCCCTCGTAGCGTGGGATGACATGGACGTGGAAGTGGAAGACCGTCTGCCACGCGGCAGAGTTGGTCGAGTTGAGGAGGTTGACCCCGTCGGAGCCGAGGCGGTCGCGCAGGCGCTCAGCGAGCCGCTTGGCGGCGCTCATGGTCCAGGCCAGGCTCTCGTCGGAGATCTCGTAGACGCTGCGCGCGTGCTGCTTGGGGACCACCAGCGTGTGCCCGCGCGTCCATGGGTTGATGTCCAGGAAGGCGAGGGTGTGCTCGTCCTCGTCGACGTTCTCGGCGGACAGCTCTCCGGCCACGATCTTGCAGAAGAGGCAGTCGTCGTCAGCCACGGGCCGGCGCTAGCCTACCGGCGCCCTTGCCCGCGATGAACCCCCAAAGCGTGCGGGGCTCGGCCGACCGACGCTCGGCCTCCGCTCCTGCGCTAACCGAAGCAGACCTTCGCGCGCTGATCGAGCGCCTCGCAGCCATCGACCGTCCCTCGGCCTCGCCGGGCGAACGTCGCGCGGCGGAGCTGATCGCCGCCGACCTCGACCAGGCGGGCGCCCACGCGCGGCTGGAGGACGAAGACGCCCATGGCGGCTACTGGTGGCCCGTGGGGCTGCCTGCGGCGTTGAGCGCCCTGGTGGCCCGCCGCGGGCGTCTGCTGGCGACGCTGGTGGGCATGTTGGGCGCCGCTGCGGTGGTGGATGACATCACCGGGGGCAACCAGCTCCTGCGACGCCGGCTGCTGCCCAGGCGGCGCACCACGAACGTGGTGGCCGAGCTCGGGCCCGCGGACGCCGAGCGCAACGTGCTGGTCGTGGCCCACCACGACGCCGCCCACTCGGGGCTGGTCTTCCACCCCGAGCTCCCCCGCGCGGCGCTGCGGCGCTTCCCCGGCCTGCTCGAGCGGGCCGACACCACCCCGGGGACCATGTGGGGCGCGGTGGCCGGCCCGGCGCTGGTGGGCGTCGGGGCGCTGCTCGGCCTACGGTCGGCACGGGCCCTGGGGCGCGTGGTGTGCGCGGCCTACGCGGCGGCGATGGCCGACATCGGGCTGCGGGGCGCCGTCCCAGGGGCCAACGACAACCTCACCGGCGTAGCCGTGCTCGCCTCGCTCGCGCGGTCGCTGTTGGACGAGCCGCTCCCGGCCGGCCTGCGAGTGATCCTGCTCTCCACCGGCTCGGAGGAGGCGTTCATGGAGGGGATGCAGGCCTTCGCGCGCCGCCACTTCGGGTCGCTGCCGCCTGAGCGCACGCACGTGATCTGCGTGGACACCGTGGGCTCGCCTCGCCTGGTGGCCCTCGAGGGAGAGGGCATGGTGTGGATGAACGAGTACCCCAAGGACTTCCTGGCGCTCGTACAGGAGGAGGCCGCTCGCCTGGGAATCGAGCTGGTGCCGAACTTGAGGCTGCGCAATGCCACCGACGGCCTCGTCGCGCTGCGCCGTGGCTACCCCACGGCCGTCTTCGGCTCGGTCGACTATCTCAAGATCCCGACCAACTACCACTGGCCGACCGACACCCCGGACAACGTGGACTACGGCACGGTCGCCGACTGCGCGCGGCTGTGCGACGCCGTGGTGCGTCGCCTGCCTACAGCCAGCCGGCGCGGCGAAAGTAGCGGTAGAGCGTGAAGCAGAGCCCCGCCATCACGGCGAGCACGATCGGGTAGCCCGCCGGCGACTTCAGCTCGGGCATGTGCTCGAAGTTCATGCCGTAGATGCCCGCGATCATCGTGGGCACGGCGATGATTGCGACGATCGCCGAGATCCTGCGGACGTCGTCGTTCTGCTGCACGGTCACCTGCGCCAGGTTGGCCTGAAGGATGCTGGTGAGGAGGTCGCCGAGCGCGTCGAGGCGATCGTTGACCCGCGACAGGTGGTCGTTGACGTCCTGGAAGTAGGTCTGCACCGTTTCGTGGATGTGGTCGACCTTGCCGTCGGTGAGCATCCCCATGGGCTCCTGCAGGGGCGACACCGCGCGGTGGAACTCGTGGGTTTCGCGCTTCAGCTTGTAGATCCGCTGCGCGGGGTTGGTGCGCTCCGCCGAGAAGACGCTGCTCTCCACCTCCTCGATGTCCTCCTCGAGGCCCGACACCGCTGGGCCGTAGTCGTCCACCACCCGGTCGACGATCGCGTGCAGCACCGCGCCGGGGCCGCAGTTGAGCAGGTCGGGCCGTTCCTCGAGGTCGTGGCGCAGGCCCTCGAGCGAGCTGGCCTCCCCGTGGCGCACGGTGACGATGAAGTCCTTCCCCAGGAAGACCAAAATCTCGCCGAACTCCACGACGTCGTCGGGGTCGATGTACTGCGCGGTCTTGAGGACCAGGAAGACGGTGTCGCCGTACAGCTCGAGCTTGGGGCGTTGATGGGCGTTGATGGCGTCCTCGACGGCCAGCTCGTGCAGCTCGAACTCACGCTGGATCGAGTCGAACTCCTCCTCGGAGGGCTCGTGCAGGCCGATCCAGACGAACGCGCCGGGCTCGCGGGCAGCGTGGTAGGCCTGGCGCGGCTCGAGCTTCTCCTCGCGTCGCTCCCCCTTGTCGTATATCGCGCAGTCGACGATCAAGAGGCAAAGTATGCCCCTGCGGGGCGTCCAGCCCTAAGGGGGCTCCGCCCCCTTACAGCCGCCTCCGGCGGCACCTCCCCCAGTTTGGGCAACGTCCGCCATCACGGTGTCCGAGAATGGCGCAGCCGCCGGGCAAGCTCCACCGTCTCCTCCCGCGTGCTCGCCTCACCGGCGTAGATCGCCTCCTCGAGCTCACCCAGCAGCGCGCCCAGCTCGGGGCCCGGCCGGATGCCCACCTCGCGCGCGAGCTCGTCCCCGCGCAGCGGCGAGCGCGGTGGGCCTTCGGTGCGCCAGTCCAGCGCGGCCCCCATCAGCTCGCGGGCCAGCTCGAGGTGGGCGGCGATCGCCGGCTCGGCGTTGCGGCCGCGCGTAGCGAGGCGGTCGGCGCAGGTGAGCAGGGTCACCTCCACCTCCACCGGATCGACGGCGCGCAGGTAGCGGTAGACGTCCCGCAGCGAGAGCGGGCGGCGGTGGACCAGGAAGCCGAGCACCAGGTGGTGGCGAGCGAGGGCGCCGAGGAAGGCGGCCAAGCGCTCGCTGGCGCGAAGGCGCCGGCAGGCGCCGCGGATCATCTCCTCGCCCCTGGCGTCGTGGCCGATGAAGGTGACCCGGCCGTCGGGGCGCACGCCGCGGGTGGCGGGCTTCCCCACATCGTGCAGCAGGGCGGCGAAGCGCAGTGCCTGGCCGCGCGTGAGCTCGTCGGACAGCGGCTCGGCCAGGATCTCTCCCACGCGACCCGCGTGCTCGCCGAACACCGTGCCGAGGTCTCGCTCCAGATCGAGCAGCCGCGCCAGCACCTCGACGGTGTGGTCGTAGACGTCGAGGTGGTGGTAGTGGCTCTGCTCGATGCTGTGGAGGTCGGTCAGCTCGGGCAGCACCTGGGCGAGCACCCCCGTGCGCTCGGCGAAGGCGAGGCCGTCGAGCACGCCTTCGGCCGTCACGACCTGGCGCAACTCGGACCAGACGCGCTCGGGGGCCGCGTCGGTCACCCGGACGGCGTGGCGGGCGGCCGCCCCCTCGGCCGCGGGATCCACGGTGAAGCCCAGCTCGGCCATGAAGCGAGCCAGTCGCAGCGTGCGCAGGCCGTCGCGCCTGAGGGCCTCCTCGTCCACCAGCCGCAGCTCCTTCGCCTTCACGGCAGCCCGGCCTTCGAAGGGGTCCAACAGCTCGCCGCCGCCGAGCGGGAGGGCCATGGCGTTCATGGTCAGCTCGCGCTGGGCGAGATCGGCCTCGATTCTCTCCCCCTGCAGGGGAGTGAGGTCGAAGGTCACGCCGTGACGGCGGTCGAGCACGCGCCAGGCGCCGAAGCTCTCCGACAGCTTGAAGGCCGGCCCGCGCACGGCGTCGGCCAGCGCGCCCGCGGCGCCCGCCGCATCGCCGTCCAGCGCGAGGTCGAGATCGTGCAGGGGGCGCCCGAGCAGCGCGTCGCGGATCGTGCCGCCCACCAGCCAGGCCTCGACGCCCTCTCGCGCGAGGACCTTCCGGACGGTCGAGACCGGCTCCGCGCCGGCCAGGCGCTCGATCGCCTGCTCGCTCAAGGGAGAGGACCGAGCGACCGGCGCTCGGCCTGCGCTCCTCCCCCGACGATCGGGCTGCGCTCCTCCCCGGGACGCCCGACCTGCGCTCCCTCGGAGAGGACCGAGCGAGCGGTGCTCGGCCGGCCGACGCCCGGCCTGCGCTCCGTCGCTATATAGCGGCGCGGCACCCGCGCACTCAGGCCGCAGGTGACCTCGTAGTTGATCGTGCCCAGCTTCGCCGCCACCTCCTCGCAGAGGATGCGCTCCTCGCCCTGGGCGCCGATCAGCACGGCGGGCTCTCCGGGTTGGACGCCGGAGCCCTCGGGCCCGAGGTCGACGGTCACGTTGTCCATGCTCACGGTGCCCACCAGCGGCCGGCGGCGCCCGCCCAGCAGCACGTCGCAGCGGTTGGAGAGCCCGCGGCGCCAGCCATCGCCGTAGCCGATGGGCAGCGTGGCGACCCAGGTGGGCTCCGCCGTGTGCCAGGTCTGGCCGTAGCCGGCCCCCGCGCCCGCCTCGAAGCGCTCGACACGGGCTACGTACGAGTGCATCGAGAGCGCGGGCTCCAGTCCGTGGTCGGCGGGGTCGCGCTGGAAGGGGTCGAGCCCGTAGACGGCGATGCCGCAGCGCACCATGTCGAAGTGCGCGGCGGGGTCTCGCAACGCCGCCGCGCTGTTGGCCGCGTGGGCGACGGCCCCCGGGTGGTCGGGCTTGGTCTCCTCGACGAAGGCGGTGAAGCGCTCCAGCTGCCTGGGGAAGTGGTCGTCGCCCGGCTCGTCGGCGGTGGCGAAGTGGGTCATTAGCCCGGCGAGCTCGGTGCGCTCGTCGCCCGCCACGGCATCGGCCACCCGGCGGGCCTGCGCCGGGTCGCGCGTGCCCAGGCGCCCCATGCCGGTGTCCAGCTTCACGTGCACCCGGGCGGGCCGCGGGCCGGCCCGCTCGGCGAGCAGCGACGCGAAGCCCTCGCGCCAGGCCACCACATCCGCGTCCGCGGTCAGCGCGATCTCGGCTTCGGCGTCGGTCAGCGCACCCATGACGAGCACCCGCGCCTCGAGCCCCCGCTCGCGCAACTCGGCCGCCTCGTGGGCCGTGGCCACGGCGAGCCAGGTCGCTCCGCCGGCCAGGGCAGCTTCGGCGCACTCGCCCGCACCGTGGCCGTATCCGTCGGCCTTGACCACGGCGCAGAGCTCCGTGCCGTCGGTCAGGGAGGTCCGCAGGCGCTCGCAGTTGCGCCGCACCGCCCCGGCGTCCACCCGCGCCAGCGCGCGCTCAGCCGTGTGCATCGCCGGCTCAGCAGCCATCCCGGCGACGTTAGTGACGCGGACCGACCGAGCCGAACCCCTCTGGCAGCGCCTCGATCACGTCGCGGGCGATCACGTGGTCGGCGCCGTGGTGGCGGGCTGCGGCCTGACCGGCGCGCACGTGAGCCAGGCAGCCCAGTGAGGCGCCCTCGAGCGGATCGAGGCCCTTCGCCAGCAGCGCGCCAATCGCTCCCGAGAGCACATCGCCGGTGCCCGCTGTGGCCAGCGCCGGGCTGCCCCCCGGGCTCACCGCCACCGGGCCATGGGGCGCGACCACCAGCGTGTCGTCGCCCTTGAGCAGCACGACCGCGCCGCTTCGCTGGGCGGCCTCGCGCGCGCAATGCAGGCGGTGGGCGCGGACCTCTTCGGTGTCGCGTTCCAGCAGCCGGCCGAGCTCAGCCTCGTGAGGCGTCAGGACGGTGGGCGCTCCGCGCTCGCGCAGCGACTCGAGGGCACCGGCGTGGGCGTTGAGCCCGTCGGCATCGATCACCAGCGGCACCTCGATTCGCCGCGCCACATCGCGGGCGAACTCGCTCGAGCCCTCGCCGCGCCCGAGGCCCGGCCCGAGCACGACCGCACCCGCACGCTCGGCCATCGCCTCCACCTCCTCGACACCCGCCGGGCAGTGGCCGCCGTCCTCGTCGGGCAGGCCGCGGCTCATGCCCTCGAGCAGGCGCAGGTCGATCGCCGGCTGGGCGGGGCCCGGCACCGCCACCTGCACGTAGCCGGCACCGGCCCTTTGGGCGCTCAGCGCGGCCATGGTGGGCGCTCCGGTCAGGCCCTCGGAGCCGCCCGCCACCACGACCACGCCCGAGGCGAACTTGCTGCCCTCCCGCCCGCGGCGGGGGTAGAGCTCGAGCACGCGTTCAGCAATCAGCCCGGCGCCCTCGCCGGAGGGCGCGCCGCGCGGGATGCCGATCTCGAGCACCTCCACCTCGCCGGCGTGCACGGCGCCCGGGTTCACCCGCAGCCCAACCTTTGCGCCGTGGAAGGTGCCAGTGGCAGCGGCTCGCACCGCCTCGCCCTCGATCTCCCCCGACGAGGCATTGACCCCGGACGGCACATCGCAGGCGATCACCGGCGCGTCCTGGCGGTTGATCGCCCCGATCGCCCCGGCGACCGGCTCGCGCGGCGAGCCCTCGAAGCCGGTGCCAAGCATCGCGTCGACCACGGCGCCCGAGCCCTCGAGGGCCTCCGCGCCGAACTCGCGGGGGCGGTCGCCGGGCAGGCGCTCGACGTTGGCCGCCGGATCGCCCTCCGACTCGCTCAGGTCGGCCACCGCGAGCACGTCCACCTCGCGGCCCTCCTCGCGCAGCAGGCGGGCCACCACCAGACCGTCTCCGCCGTTGTTGCCCTTGCCCACCACCACGCGGACCGGGCCGTCTGCCGCACGGGCGGCCACCAACCGCGCCAGGGCCGCGCCGGCACGCTCCATCAGGTCGAGCGAGGGCACGCCGCCCTCCTCGATCGCGTAGGCGTCCGCCGCCCGCATCTCGTCGGCCTCGAAGAGCGGGTCGAGCCAGCCCGGCAGGCTCACAGAGCCAGGGCGACCGCGCCGGCGGTGGTCTCGGTATGGGTGAGCGAGATGCGGGGCTGCACGCCCAGCTCGGCGGCGCGCCGGGCCGCCGCGCCGCTCAGGCGCACCTCGGGCGCCGCGGAGGTGGCCAGGACCTCGACGTCGGCGAAGCTCCAGCCCTCGAGGCCCAGTGCCTTGGCCACCGCCTCCTTGGCGCAAAAGCGAGCGGCGAGATGCTGCCCGGGACGCGCCCGCCGGCCCGCGTAGGCCCGCTCGGACTCGGTGAACAGCCGCTCGGCCAGCCGCGGGCGGCGCTCGAGCGCGCGCTCGAGCCGGGCGATGTCGAGCAGGTCGAGGCCTACGCCGGCCACGGAGAGCTCCACCCCCTACATCTCGTCTTCGACGAGAACACCCCCCGGTTACTCGACCGTCACGGTCTTGGCCAGGTTTCGCGGCTGGTCGATGTTCAAGCCGCGGGCTCGCGCCACGTAGTAGGAGAGCAACTGGAGCGGCACGATGGCCAACAGCGGCTGGAGCAGCCAGTCGGTGCGAGGCACGTAGACGACCTCCTCGGCGTTCTCGGCCACCTGCTGCGAGCCCTCGGTGGCCACGGCGATCACGTGGGCCCCACGCGCCTGCACCTCGGCCATGTTGGAGAGCATCTTGTCGAGCATCGGGAGGTCGGTGGCCACGCACACCACGGGTGTCCTGTCGTCGAGAAGGGCGATCGGGCCGTGCTTCATCTCCCCCGCCGCGTACGCGTCGCTCGGCACGTAGGAGATCTCCTTCATCTTCAGCGCGCCCTCGAGTGCGATCGGCAGCCCGATGTGGCGACCCAGGTAGAAAAAGAAGCCCGCTTCCCGGAAGCGCTCGCCGATCTCGGCCAGGTGCTCGGCCTGCGTCTCGAGGATGTGTTGGATGTGGCGAGGCATCTCCCGCAGGTCTGACCCCAGCCCGGCCATGACCTCGGCGGGGAGGCTGCCCTGCACCTCCGCGAGCTTGAGGCCCAGCAGGTACATGGCGGCGGTCTGGGCGACGAAGGTCTTGGTGGCGGCCACGCCGATCTCCAGGCCCGCACGGG
>JALZII010000071.1 GCA_030860365.1 Actinomycetota bacterium | reverse complement strand
TTCTCCAGATGGAGGGCCGACTTGAGGCTGCCCCACACGGTCCGCGGCAGGAACGCGTAGAAGCTCTCGCCCAGGCGGGAGCTGGCCGGGTCCTCGGGGGTCGCCACCCGCACGTGGTGGCCGCGGTTGTGCTCGATGAAGAAGTGGCCGTAGCCCGTCTGGGCCAGGGCGATCTTCGACAGCCAGCCGCTCGGCCTGCTTCCATCGGTAGTAGCGGTCCTGCTCGAGCCACTGGATCGCGCTGTCGGGCGGGTTGGAGGAGTCCTTTCCGATGGCCAGGTCGAGGAGCGGGATCACGCCGAAGACGAACGCCGGGCCGAACCACCACATGACGCCCAGTCCGGTCGCCGCGGCGAGGCCCCAGCCGATCGGAGGGATGAGCGGCACGACGAGCCCCAGCAGCCAGAGGTAGCGCTTGGGGTCCGTCCAGGTGGCGGAGAGCGGCGCATCGGCCGCCGGAGCGGTTGCGGAAGGCATGCGCAGGGCGCCTCCTGATGATTGACACCGACCGGCCTGCCATCCAGTCGGTGGACACTCAAGCAACTATGTCAAAGGGAGTCGACCAGTCCGGTTCGTCCTGGAGGCCACTAGCCTCTATCGGTCGATGTCTGAGGTGGAGCTCACGGAGGCAGCACCGGCCGCGGGCCGCGTCTGGCTCCTCGCCGAGGATGCGCACGATCGCGAGCTGGTCTTCGGCTTCGGGTTCGACGAGGAGCTCAACGCGGCCGTCAAGCAGCTGCCGCGGCGCTGGTTCGACTGGCGGCGAAGGCACTGGCGCGTCCCCGCCGACCCGCGGATCGCCAAGCAGGTCGAAGAGCTCCTGGCCCGCTTCGGCGAGCTTACGCCGGCCCCCGAGGTCCTGGCCTGGCTGAGCGACTCCGACCGCTGGCGCGCGCTCGTCTCGGTGGTGGTCTACGAGGGCCGGGGCGCGTTCGCGCTGCGCACGCTGTCCGGCGAGGCGCCGGCCGGCCTCGAGGGCGTCGTCGAGATCACCGACGGCCGGCTCGTGTGGCCGTTCAGCGCCGCCGTCGCCTCGCGGCTCGTGCAGCTCGAGGGCGTGCAGCTCGACGACGTGGCGGCGTCCTGCGTGCGAACGCTTCGCGCGGGCGGCTCGCCGGCGCCGGCGGAGCTGTCGCTGGAGATCGGCGAGGAGGGCGAGCCCGAGGTGACGCTCTGGACCGTCTGGGATCCGGCCCCGGCGCGCGACTTCCGCAAGCTCCCCGAGGCCCACCTGACCGACCGCGGCGGACGCTTCTACAACCGCTCGGCCTCCACCGGGGTGGCGGTGCCCGCCGATCCGGCGCTCGCCCGCGACCTGGCAGGATTCCTCGAGCTTCGCCCCGAGGTGGGCATCGACGAGTCGTTGCGCGACGTGCTCGACGAGCTGGTGAGCGAGCACGAACGGGCCTCGGCCACGGTGTCGCTCTCCTACGCCGAGGACGCCGAGCTGCCCGAGCTCCCTCTCGGAGGGGAGCTGCACCCCTTCCAGCGCGCCGGGGTCCAGTACGCGCTCCAGCGCCGCCGCACCTTCATCGCCGACGAGCAGGGTCTGGGCAAGACGATCCAGGCGCTGGCCGCGATCGAGGCCGACGGAGGCTTTCCCGTTGCCGTCGTCTGCCCGGCGAGCGTCAAGCTCAACTGGGAGCGCGAAACCCAGCGTTGGCTGCCGCACCGCCGCGTTGCCGTGGTGGACGGGCGCGCCGACGCGGGCTGGCCGCCCGACGCCGAGGGCGCGGAGCTGGTGATCCTCAACTACGACATCCTCGAGGCCCACCTCGACAGGCTGCTGGCGCGGGGGCTGCGCGCGCTCGTGCTCGACGAGTCGCACTACGTCAAGAACGCACGGGCGCAGCGCACCAAGGCGACCATCGAGCTGGCCTCCAAGCTGCCCGAGGGCGCCCTGAGGCTCGCGCTCACCGGCACTCCGGTGCTCAACCGACCCGAGGAGCTCGTCTCCCAGCTGCGAGCGCTGGGCCGCCTCGGCGAGTTCGGCAGCGGCGCGCGGCTCTCCCGGCGCTTTCGCGACGCCGGGAGCGACGACCGCCTGCACTGGAACCTGCGCGCCCAGTGCTACGTGCGCCGCACCAAGCGTCAGGTGCTGCCCCAGCTTCCCTCCAAGCGCCACGACACCGTGCCCGTGCCGCTGTCCAACGAGCACGAGTACCGGCTGGCCGAGCAGGACGTGATCGCCTGGCTGCAGACCCTCCCCCTCGACCTGAAGACCCTGGACGCCAAGGTGGCCGCGGCGCTTCGCTCCGAGCAGCTGGTGCGACTGAACAACCTGCGCCAGCTCGCCGCCAACGGAAAGCTGCCCACAGCGCTGTCTTGGATCTCCGACTTCCTGGCCTCGGGCGAGCCGCTGGTGGTCTTCGCCGAGCACGTGGCGATGCAGCGCGCGGTGCTCGACCACTTCCCCGGCTCGGCGCACATCCTGGGAGCGGACTCGACCTTCAAGCGCCAGCAGGCCGTCGACGCCTTCCAGGCCGAGGACGGCCCTCAGCTGATCGTCTGCTCGCTGAAGGCGGCCTCGCAGGGCCTGACCCTGACCCGCGCCTCCAACGTGGCCTTCTTGGAGCTCGACTGGACCCCCGCCCGTCACGACCAGGCCGAGGATCGCCTGCACCGCATCGGCCAGGAGAGCGCGGTGACCGCTTGGTACCTGCTGGCGCCCAACAGCATCGACGAGACCATGGGCGAGGTGCTGGAGCGAAAGCGCGCGGTGATCAACGCGGTGACCGACGGCCAGGTGCGGGTCGACGAGTCGATCGTCGACGCCGTTTTGCGCGACCTTCGCGAGCGCCCGTCGGGCGACCTGCGGGTGGTTGCGTGAACTCACGCGATGTCAGCGTGACCGCCCGCTTCACGCTGGCGGCGTTGGAGGGGGCGGTCGATTACGCGGCCGAGTCACGTGCCGAGCAGATCCGTGCCGGTCACATGCGCGCCGCCGTCAGCGACTGGAGAGGACGCCTCTCTGAGTAGCGTGCGCGCCGTATAGTTCTCGGCTC
>JALZII010000057.1 GCA_030860365.1 Actinomycetota bacterium | reverse complement strand
GCCTCGGCCACCGCCTCGTCGCCGCAGCCCAGGCAGAGGTAGAGGCGGGCGGCCGCCAGGCGCCGGCGGCGGTCGGCCGCGGAGCCCGGCTCGCTCAGCTGGGTCGGGGCGGCAGGATGATCGGCCGGCCCGGGCGCTTCAGCTTGCGCTTGTTGTTGCGGTAGAAGCTCTGCAGGGCACCGAACTGCGGGTGCTTGCGGTTCTTGGTGGTCATGAGCGCGATATCGAAGAACCGGCCGTCACTGCCGGGTGGCGGCGAGACGAGCAGGTACTGAAGCATCGACTTCACGCGCCGGTTCTTGAGCGCGATGCCGAACGACTGCGAGAGGTACCTGCCGCGCAACCTGCGCGGCAGAGCGCGCTTGCCCGACGAGAAGTAGCCGTGCTCGGTGAGGTAGATCGGCAGGCGGCCGCCTCCCGCCTTGCGCAGGGCTCCGGCCCTGCTCAGGCGGTCGAGGCCGCGCGTGAGGTTGCCCAGGGAGGCGATGGTGGCGTTGTCGGCTCCCTTGCGCGGGCTCTTGGGGCTGCGCTGGAAGTCGTAGGGGTGGTGGGCGAAGCCGTCGGCCTTCAGACCGCCGCAGCGCCTCCTGCGGTAGCTCCTGTTCACGCAGGTCATCGAACGCAGGAACGCCAGCGGCGCGATCGAGCGCCCGCGCTGCCTGTAGGGGACGGTCTCCCCGATGAGCACCCGGGCACGGCGGTCGCGCAGCTTGATCGCGCGGTAGCCCTTGATGAACAGGTTGCGGTAGATGCGCGGCGCCGAGCGCAGCGGCGAGAGCCAGGTGAACCAGCTGGGCTCGTTCCAGATCGAGTAGCGGTCGACCCGGCCCTTGAAGTGGTCCGCGGCGATGCCCGCCCACTCGCCGTAGGCCGAGGGGCTCGGGTTGCGCGGGCCGATCTTCCTGTTCGAGGTGGCCCAGGCCGGCGCGGGGCCCGCGAGCGCGAGGTGCACCCGGATCCCGTAGCGCGCTGCGGCGTCGATGGCCTCGTCGTAGGGCCGGAAGCTGTACGCGGGGACCGCGGGCCTGCTGCCTGCGCGGCTCTGCGCGGGGGACAGCGTGTACGCCCAGTTGACCAGGATGCGAATGCGCGTGACCCCCAGGGAGCGCGCGGCGCGCAGGGCCCGCTCGCGGTCCTTGTAGTAGTCCTGGTGCACGAAGGCCTGGTCGTCCTGGAGCGCGATCTCCATGCCGCGGGCCGCCTGGGCGTCCTGGGGCGTGCAGACGGCGGGGACGAGGAAGCAGGCGGAGGCCAGGGCGGCCGCGATCATCAGGCGAAGGCGAGGCGTGAGGGAGCGAAGTGTGTGCATTTGGGAGGGGGTGAGGCGGTCGGGTTCAGTTGTGGAGAAGGAGAAGGGTGGCGATGGGCCGCTCACCGGCTCGCCCGCTTGGCGCGGGTGAACGAGCCGATGGTGACCTTGACGGTTGCCCGGGATGCTCTGCGCACGCGGCGCGTGATGCTGAAGTAGCCGCGGAAGTTGGTGGTGGCGATTGCGAGGTTGCGGTAGGAGCCCCCGGTCTTGACCTTGAGCGACACGCGCGTGCCCGGAGCGGCGCGCAGGCCGCCGAACACGCCCAGGCGGTTTCCTCGCCCGGCCTTGACGTGCAGCGGCATCTCCCAGGCACGGTACACGCCGGGCTTCTTGTTGAAGTTGTTGAAGCGCAGGCCCTGCTGGAAGTTCGAGAAGCGGTCGGGCCCGGGTGGGCGCAGCGCATCGTCGACCAGCGTGTACTGGGCGTGGGAGGCCACGCGGCGGTTGCGGAAGGCGAGGTACTCGCTGTAGTCCATGTAGCCCGGCACGCGGCGGATCGGGATCTGGAAGCGGTCCGGCGGGTTGGTCTGAAAGCCGAACTCGGTGATCCAGACCGGGCGGCGCCTCGCGAGGCGCCCGCGCCGAGCCACGCGGTCCAGGGCGCGGGTCACGCGCGAGAGGGCGCCGATGGGCGCGTCGTCGCGGTTGCGGGGGATCGAGCGCGGGCCCTGCCGGGAGGTGTAGGGGTGGTAGGCCAGGCCGGAGGTCGGTATGCGCGGCAGGCGCGAGGGGCATCGGCGAGCGGTGCGGGCCCGGCCCCGGAACGGGCGGTACTTCTTGTCCAGGCAGGCCATCTCGCGGATGAACTCCACGGGCCCGACCTTGTTGGTGCTGCGCGCGCCGAGGGGCGCGAGCTCGCCGATCAGGATCGTGTCGCCGCCGTGGCCCGAGCTCACGAGCCCCCTGTGACCGGCCAGATAGAGGTTGCGGTAGATGCCAGGCGACAGCGGGCGGCGGCGAGAGTCACGCTGGGGCTGGATCCAGCTGCTGAGCCCGGGCTCGTTCCAGAGCGAGAACAGGTCCACCAGGCCCGCGTAGCGCCGGCCGGCGGCGCGGGTGAACAGCTCGAACTCGGAGGGGCTGGGCCGAAAGGTGCCGTTGTGGCGCGAGGTCCGGCGGGCGGTGGCGTAGTCGGGCGCGCGCCCGCCGAGCGTCAGGAAGGGGCGCATGCCGCGGCTGCGGATGTTGGCCACCGCGTCGTCGACCGCCGCCCAGGCGTAGGCCGAGGGGTTGGCGGGGTTGGCCGGGCGGGAGGTGGGCGCGATGTCGCGCCAGGTGACCTGCACCTTCACCACGTCGGTCCCCAGCCCGCGAAACTCGTCGAGAATGGCCCGGCGCACCGCGGGCGTGGAGTGCAGGATGCGGGCGTCGTCCTGCATGACGGTCAACTGGCGGCTGGAGGCGTCCGCGGCGGCTGGGACCAGCGCCGTGGCAGCGAGCGTGAGCAGTAGGGCTGTTCGTAGTCGTGACATCTGAAGTCCTGTGTGGGGCGGCGTGCCGACCGCCCGAAGAACAAGGCAGAGCGACCGAAGTTGCGCCCTGCGGCGCGAAACGTGCCGGGAGGTGGGGCAGGCATCACGGCCCCAGCCAGCCGGACTGTAGGGCACACTCTTACCAATATGTACATCGGAACGGCTTTAGTCCTCATCGCAGTCGGCGCGATCTTGAAGTACGCGATCACGGGTGACATACCGTTCGTGGACCGTGAGACGGCGGGCCTGATCCTCATCATCGTCGGCGTTCTGGCCCTCGCCATCTCGCTGATCGTGATGATCACCGGAGGCGATCGCAGGCGCGACCCGCGCGACGTGCCCACCCGTCGCCAGGACCGCTACTAGCCGGGACTGGCGAACCACCACCCGCTTGGGCGGCCTGCCAGAATCGCGGCATGGATGCCGCTCACTCTTGGGGATTCGACCCGAGTCAGCCGGGCGCACAGGCGTTGCTCAAGGCACGCGCCTACCTCGAAGAGGTCGAGGTCGAGATAACCAAGCAGGTTGCCTGCGTCCGGTTCGTTGGGAGGTACGTCGGCCTTGGGGAGCGCGTCGTGCTGCCAAAGCGGGCCGCCGACGCGCTGGTCGAGAACGGTTTGGCCAGACGTCTCGCTGAACCCTCCTAGCGTCGCGCGCCGCGGGGGCTACCATCAGTGACGTCACGGGAGCCCGGGTCCGACCGGGCTGAGAGGGCGGCTGGGTCGCCGCCGACCGTCGAACCTGATCCGGGTGGTAGCGAAGGAGCGCAGGCCGGGCGTTGGCCGGCCGAGCACCGCTCGCTCGATCTACTACCGGCGAAGGAAGACCGAGGCGCGACCCCCCGTCGGAAAGGAGGGAACGCTTTTGTCCAGCAGCTCAGCCACCGAGCGCAGGCCCAGCGTCGGCCATCCGGGCAGCGCTCGCTCGATTCAGTACGACGCGGCGGTCGTGGGCGGTGGCGTGATCGGGCTCTCCTGCGCGCGCGAGGCTGCGCGGAGGGGCCTGTCGGTGGTCGTGCTCGAGCGCGAGACGGTCGGGTCCGGCGCCTCCGGCGTAGCAGCCGGGATGCTCGCCCCGGTCACCGAGGCGGACTTCGGCGAGGACGGCCTGCTGCGCATGAGCCTGGCCGCCCGCGCGCTGTGGCCGGCCTTCGCCTCCGAGCTGGGGGTGGGCTCGGCGCTGCGCGAGGACGGCGCCCTGGTGGTGGCCGCCGACCGCGACGACGCCGAGGAGCTCGGTCGCCTGCACCGCCTGCAGCGGGAGCTGGGCCTCGAGGCGCAGTGGCTGGGGCCCACTGCCCTGCGGCGGATCGAGCCGGGCCTCTCCCCCCGTGTGGCGGGTGGCATCGACGCCCCCGGCGAGGCGAGCGTGGAGCCTTCGCTGGTGCTCGACGCCCTCGCCGAGGCGCTGCGCGCCGAGGGCGGGGAGCTGCGCGAAAACGCGCCGGTGGCGGGCCTTGTGCAAGAGGACGGCCGCGTGACAGGTGTGCGCCTCGGGACCTCCGAGGAGGTGAGCGCCCGGGCGGTCGTGGTAGCCGCCGGCGCCTGGAGCGCCGCGCTGGGCGCGGGGCCGGTCCGGCCGGTCAAGGGCCAGCTGCTCGAGCTGCGCGCACGGGGTGCCCGAGGCGCCCCGCTGGGC
>JALZII010000020.1 GCA_030860365.1 Actinomycetota bacterium | reverse complement strand
GACGAGCGTTGGTTTGCCCACGGTCGAAGCCGTGACCCGGCGACAGGCTCCGGTGAGGGCGAACGGACCCAACCACGTGTACGGGCATCGGTTGAGCAGCGGAGGACGGGAGTGGCTGCAGGACTGGCTCTTCTTCTCCTACAACGGGCAGGACCGGGGCTTCGCGCGGACCGGTCGCCACCAGGGCGACTGGGAGTTCGCGCAACTGCGCCTGAGCCCAGCGGGAACGCCCGACCGGCTGGACCTTGCCCAACACTCCTGGGCCGAGGGGTGTGGCTCACGGGGCTTCGAGCGCCGCGGCCCGGCTCCGGTGATCTACGTGGCCAACGACTCGCACGCGCTGTACCCGCGGCCGGGCGTCGCCGGTAGGCCGTGGCCCGACCCCAACGACGAGGCCGACGGGCAAGGCCGCGTCGTGCGTCCGCCGGTCACCGAGGTGAGCGAGAGTCGCCCGCGGTGGATGGCCTACCGCGGCTTGTGGGGGCGCACCCGCGCGGGCCTCGCGCCCGGGGAGGAGTCGAGTCCGCCCGGCCCACGGTTCCAGGAGGATGGCCGCTTCAGCAGATCCGCCGCCTACTCTGAGCGAGTCTCTCGCGTGCGGCTCGACGCCGCCGGCAGTCGCCTGGCAGGCCGTCCTCGGCGGTGCCGGCGTCTTCGTCATGGCTGCAGCGGTGCTGTTCGCCGCCCGCCGGCGGCCCGGGCGCCAGGCAACCTAGAATCGCGCTGGTGATCGATCGCGACCAGGTCCTGCACGTCGCCCGGCTGGCCAGGCTTCGCCTGACTGACGAGGAGGTCGAGCGCATGACCGCCGAGCTCGGCGACATCCTCCAGCACATCGACGCCATCCAGGCCCTCGACCTCGATGGTGTCGAGCCCACCTCGCATGTTGCTCTGCTCGAGAACGTGCTGCGAGCGGACGAGCCGCGGGAGAGCTGGGAGCGCGAGCGGGTGCTCGAGGGGGCGCCGGACGCCTCGGAAGAGGGCTTCCGGGTCCCGAGCCCTGGCGGATGAGCGCGGAGCTGCTCGACCTGACGGCGGCGCAGGCCGCCGAGCGGGTGCGCGCGGGCGAGCTCTCGGCCAGGGAGCTCTTCGACACGTACCGCGAGCGCGCGGCGCGCGAAGACCTCGGTGCGTTCCTCTGGGTGACCGAGGAAGCGCCGGACACGCCCGGTCGCGCCCCCCTGGCGGGTGTTCCGCTCGCAGTGAAGGACCTCTTCTGCGTCGAGGGCGTGCCCACCGCCGCCGGCTCGCGCATCCTCGAGGGGCACCGCCCGGCCTACACCGCGACGAGCGTGGCGAAGTTGACCCAGGCCGGCGCCCCCATGCTCGGCAAGACCAACATGGACGAGTTCGCGATGGGGTCGTCGAATGAGAACTCCGGCTTCGGTCCGGTGAAGAATCCATGGGACCGCGAGCGCGTGCCGGGCGGCTCGAGCGGGGGTTCGGCCGCGGCGGTGGCCGCGGGCCTCGCGCCCTGGGCCATCGGCACCGACACCGGCGGCTCCATCCGCCAGCCCGCCTCGCTGTGCGGAATCGTGGGCCTCAAGCCCACCTACGGCGCGGTGTCGCGCTACGGCATGATCGCCTTCGCCTCCTCGCTCGACCAGGCCGGCCCGCTCACGAGGGACGTCAGGGACGCCGCTCTGCTCTTCAGCCACATGGTGGGCCGCGACCCCTGCGACTCCACCTCGCTGGACTTCGCCGGCGAGTTGGGCGAGCCCAGCGCCGAGCGGCTGGACGGCATCAGGTTCGGCGTGCCCGCCAACCTCGAAGGGGAGGGCGTCGAGCCGGGGGTGCACCAGGTCTTCGAGGGCACGCTCGCCACGATCGAGGAGCTCGGGGGAGAGGTCGAGCGGATCGGGCTCCCCAACGCCGACCACGCCCTGTCGGCCTACTACCTGCTCGCCCCCGCCGAGGCCAGCGCCAACCTGGCCCGCTACGACGCCGTGCGCTTCGGGATGCGCAGCGCGCTGCGGGGTGACCCCTCCGGGCCCACCCCTCGCGGGGGCGACCTCCTCTCGATGTACGAGGACACCCGGGGCGACGGCTTTGGGGCCGAGGTCAAGCGGCGCATCATGCTGGGCACCTACGCGCTGTCCTCGGGCTACTACGACGCTCTCTACGGAAAGGCCCAGCGGGTGCGCACCAAGATCGTCGAGGACTTTCGCAGCGCCTTCGAGGATGTCGACGTGATCGTCACCCCGACCTCCCCGAGCGTCGCCTTCCGGCTGGGCGAGCGCACGGACGACCCCTACGCGATGTACCTCTCGGACTACTTCACCGTGCCCATGTCGCTGGCGGGCATCCCGGCGCTGTCGTTGCCGGGTGGGCTCTCAGAGGGGCTCCCGGTGGGCGTGCAGCTTGCGGGCCCGGCGTTCTCGGAGGATCGTCTCCTCGACGTGGGCCACGCCCTGGAGGCCGCCATCGGCTTCGACGGGAGGCCCGCCCGTGGCTGAGCCCGCCCACAACGTCGAGCCGGTCATCGGCCTCGAGATCCACGTTCAGCTCCGTACGCGCACGAAGATGTTCTGCGGCTGCGCCCTCTCCTTCGGAGCCGACCCCAACACCCGCACGTGCCCGGTGTGCCTCGGCCACCCCGGGACCCTGCCGGTGGTCAACGAGCAGGCGGTGCGCTACGGGCTGATGATCGGCCTTGCGCTGGGCTGCTCGCCCGCCGAGCGCTCGCTCTTTCACCGCAAGAACTACTTCTATCCCGACCTGCCCAAGGGCTATCAAATCAGCCAGTTCGACATCCCCCTCTGCCGCGACGGCCGGCTGGGCGATGTGCGCATCCACCGGGTGCACCTCGAGGAGGACGCCGCGAAGCTCACCC
>JALZII010000016.1 GCA_030860365.1 Actinomycetota bacterium | reverse complement strand
GCTCCTCCCGCCACGCTCGGGCTGCGCTCCTCCGCCACGGCGGCGCTGTGATCGCGCTCGACGCCAACGGAGCCGACGGCGGCGCGTCTGTGGTGGCCGAGGGCGCGGCTCGCTCGGGCGAGAGGGTGCTGCTGTTCGGCCCGCGGGCCGAGCTCGGCGAGCCGGGCGGCCAGGTCGAGCTGGTCGACGCCCCCGAGCGCATAGCCGGCGGCGAGGAGCCCGTCAGGGCGGTCCGCTCGCGCCCCAAAGCCTCGATCGTCCAGGCCGCGCGGGCGGTGGGCGAGGGCCGTGCCGAGGCCTTGGTCTCCGCGGGCACGACCGGCCCGACGCTGGCCGCCGCGACCCTGAGCGTGAAGCGCATCAAAGGCGTCCACCGCCCCGCGCTCGCAGTGCTGCTTCCCATCCCCGGGGGCCCGGTGCTCCTGCTTGACTGCGGAGCGAACGTGGAGGTCCGCCCTGAGCACCTCGTCCAGTTCGCGCACATGGGCGCGGGGTTCATGGAGGCGGTGATGGGCATTGAGCGCCCCAGCGTGGGCCTGCTTTCGGTGGGCCAGGAGCAGGGCAAGGGACCCCCGGACGTGCTCGAGGCCGGTGAGCGACTCCGCGAGGGCTCGTTGGACTACGTCGGCAACGTCGAAGGCTTCGACCTCACGGCCGGGACGGCCCGGGTGGTGGTCGCCGACGGCTTCACCGGCAACGTCGCCCTGAAGGTGCTCGAGGGCACCTCGAAGACCGTCCTGGGGGCGATCCGCAACGCCCTCCGGGGGAGCCCTCTGGCCACAGTGGGCGGCCTGCTGATCCGCGGGCGAGTGGGACATCTCCGCTCTGAGATCGACCCCGAGGCCGTCGGAGGGGCGATCCTGCTCGGGCTGCGCCGCCCGGTGGTGGTGGCTCACGGGTCCTTCGGCCCCGCGGGCATCGCCAACGCGGTGCGCCTGGGTCGTCGGGCGGTGGACGAGCGCATGGTCGAGCGCACCGCCCAATCGCTGGCTGCGGCGGGTGTTCTGCGGTCCGCCCCCGCTGTTAGCGTCGCCAGGCCGTGAATCGCGACGAGGTACTCGACCGCATACGCGCGCACCTGGCCGAGGAGCTGGAGGTCGATCCCTCCGCGATCGAGTACGGCACGCGCTTCAAGGAGGACCTCGAGGCCGACTCGCTGGATCTGGTCGAGCTCGTGGTCGAGCTCGAGGACAGCTACGGCATCCGCATCCCCGACGAGGAGGCGGCGCGGATCCTGACCGTGGGGCAGGCGGCGGACTTCGTCTCGGCCCATGCCGGAGCAGTCGAGTCCTGAGGAGAATGACGAGCGAGCGGTGCTCGGCCGAGACCAACCGGTCCGGTGCTCGCCCGACCAACGCTCGGGCTGCGCTCCGGCCGAGACGCCCGGCCTGCGCTCCGGCGCTGGCGAATCACTGCGCGACCTCCTCGAGGTCCTGCCCGAGGAGCTGCGCCTTCAGGCCTTCACCCACGCCTCGTGGGTCGACCACCGGGCCGAGTCCTACGAGCGCTTCGCGTTCCTCGGTGACGTGGTGCTGAGCCTCGCGGTCTCCACCCACCTCCTTCCCCGCTTCGAGCGCTACGGCGCAGGGCGGCTGACCAAGGTGCGAGCCCAGGCGGTGAGCGGGCCGGCTTGCGCGGAGGTGGCCCTCGAGCTGGATGTGCCCAACCGCCTGCGAGCGGCGGCGCCCAGGGGCCTGGGACGGAGCGCGGAGGTGCTGGTGGACTCGGAGCGCGTGCTGGCCTCGGTCTGCGAGGCGATCATCGGCGCGGCCTACCTGGCCTTCGGGATCGAGCGGGTCGCCCCTGCGGTGGTGGCTGCGTTCGCACCGGCCGTGCAGGAGGCCCTCGATCACCCCGAGGACTACAAGTCGCTGCTCCAGGAGCGTCTCGCGCGCCGTGCCGAGCGGGTCAGCTACCGCATGCTCGACGAGAGCGGCCCCCCGCACGACCGGAGGTTCGCCGTCGTGGCCGAGGTGGAGGACCGCGAGGTGGGTCGCGGGGAGGGCAAGACCAAGAAGGCGGCCGAGCAGGAGGCCGCGGCGCACGCTCTCGAGGAGCTCGGCTAGCTGTGCACCTGCGCTCGGTGACCCTCAAGGGCTTCAAGTCCTTTCCGCACCGCACGCAGCTCGAGTTCGCGCCCGGTGTGTCGGTCGTGGTCGGTCCCAACGGCTCGGGCAAGTCCAACGTGACCGAGGCGGTGCTGTGGGCGCTGGGCGAGCAGAGCCCCCTCGCCGTGCGCGGCCAGACGATGAAGGACGTGATCTTCGCCGGCGGCCACGGGCTCTCGTCCTCGTCGAGCGCCGAGGTCGAGGTGGTGATCGACAACTCCGGGGGCTCGCTGCCGGTGGACTTCTCCGAGATCTCGATCGTGCGGAGGCTGGATCGCGGCGGCGACGGCGAGTACCGCCTCAATGGGGCCAGGTGCCGGCTGGTCGACGTGATCGAGGTGCTCTCGGACTCCGGTCTGGGCAAGGAGATGCACTCGGTCGTCTCCCAGGGCAAGGTCGAGACGATCATCCACTCGCGCCCGCGCGACCGGCGCCTGATGATCGAGGAGGCCGCCGGCCTGGGCAAGCACCGGAAGCGCCGCCGCCGCGCCCAGCTGAAGCTCGAGCGCACCGAGGAGAACCTCGCGCGCGCCCTCGACGTCGAGCGCGAGGCACGCTCGCGACTGGGGCCGCTCAAGCGCCAGGCCGAGGCGGCCGAGCTGCACGAGCGTCTGGAGCGCCAGTCGCTGGAAGCCCAGATGGAGCTCGCGCGCGAGCGCTCGCGGAAGGTCAGGGTGGGGTTGGGCGATGCCGAGGGCTGGGCCGCCGCTGCCCAGGAGGAGCGCTCGGAGGCCGAGCGGCTGCTGGCCGCCGTGGCCGCCCGGCGCGAGGGGGCCGAGCAGGACTTCGCGGCGCATGCCCGCCTGCGCGAGGATCTGCAGAGCCGGCTGTACGCGGCCCGGTCGGCCGCCGAGAGGATCGGGCTCCGTCTCGAGCGGGCGATGGACCAGCAGCGAGCCGCCGACGAGGGCGCCGAGCGCCGTCGCCTCGCGCTCGCCGCCGCCGAGCAGGCGCTGGAGGCCGATGACGGCGGGGAGGCGCTGGCCAAGCGCATCGCCGCCCTGGAGGCGGAGCTCTCCGGCCTCGAACAGGGCCGCGCCGAGCGGATGCACGCCGCGGTCGCCGAGCTCGAGGAGGGCCTGAAGGGCGAGCGCGCCGAGCGCGAGCGGCTGCGTGGCGTGGCCGCCGAGTGCCGGGAGGCGCTCGAGGCAGCCGAGGGGTACGCCGAGGC
>JALZII010000280.1 GCA_030860365.1 Actinomycetota bacterium | reverse complement strand
CCGCAGGTCCCTCCCGGCGCGGCCACCCCTGAGCAGGCGCCGCCCGGAGCCGGGACTCCCCAGCAGGTCCCCCCCGGCGCCGGGGCGCCGCAGCAGGTACCGCCAGGAGCCGCCCCCGAGCAGGTTGCGCCGGGCGGCGCGGCCCCGCAGGAGGTCCAGCCTTGATCCTCCCCCTTGCCGACGTCCCCGCCCCCGAGATCGACTACAAGGCGCTCTCGCCGCTGCTCGCGGTGCTCGGTGGCTCGGTGGTGGTGCTCATGGTGGGCCTGGTCCGCGGCAGGTCGATACAAAGGTTGGTGGTCCCGGTGCTGACCGCGGTGTCGCTGCTCGCCGCAATCGGCCTGAGCGTGTGGGTCTGGGAGCCCGGAGACCAACCGCCGATCGTGGTGGGCGCCCTGGCCCAGGACACGCTGGCCGTGGGCATCTCGGTTCTCTTCTACGTGGCGGGCCTGTTCGCAGTGCTGCTCTCATGGCGCGCCAGCGCGGTTCGCGAGGCGGGCTCGGGCGAGTTCCACTCGCTGCTGCTGGCCTCGATCGCGGGGATGGTGGTCCTGGCCGCGGCCGAGAACCTGATCGTGCTGTTCGTCGGCCTCGAGCTGCTCTCGATCCCGCTGTACGTGCTGTGCGCGACCGAGCTGCGCCGGGCTACCTCGCTCGAGTCGGGCCTCAAGTACCTGGTCATCGGCTCGGTGGGCTCGGCCACGCTGCTTTACGGCTTGGCGCTCATCTACGGCGCCACCGGGTCGACATCCTTCGAGGGCATATCGCGCGCCATCGGCGCCGAAGGCGGCGTCGACCTCACCGACCCGCTCCTGCTCACCGGCATCGCGCTCTCGGTCACCGGCCTGGCCTTCAAGGCCTCGGTGGCGCCCTTCCACCAGTGGACCCCCGACGTCTACCAGGGCGCCCCCACGCCGGTCACCAGCTTCATGGCCGTGGCCACCAAGGCGGCGGCGTTCGCGATCTTCCTGCGCTTCTTCGACGACGCCCTGATCAACTCGCAGGTCGAATGGGCACCGGCGCTGACCGCGCTGGCCATCGCCACCATCCTCGTAGGCAACGTCGGCGCCCTGACCCAGCGCTCGCTGAAGCGCATGCTGGCCTGGTCGGGCGTTGCCCAGGCGGGCTACCTGCTGGCCGGGGTGGTCGTGGGGACGCGGCTGGGGGTGCAGGCCACGGCCTTCTACCTCGCCGTCTACCTGCTGATGAACGTGGCGGCGTTCGCGGTGGTGCTCGCCCGCGAGCGGGTCTCAGAGCACGGCGACGACATAGCCTCGCTGCAGGACCTCGGCCGCGCTGCGCCCTGGCTTGCCTGGCCGATGACGATCGCCATGCTCGCGCTCGCCGGCTTTCCCCTCACCGGCGGCTTCACGGGCAAGTTCTACCTGATCGACGCCTCGGTCTCGGGCGACTACACGGTGCTCGCGATCGCCATCGTGGTGGGCTCGATCATCTCCCTCGGCTACTACCTGCGGGTGGTGGCCACGATGTGGCTGGGCCGGGTGGAAGTGCAGCTGCCGACGAGCCCGCCGCGCCGCGCCAGGCCGGTCGGCGGCTGGTCACCCGAAGCCGACGCTCGCGCACAGCCCGAGGTGCTCTTCGTGGCGGTGCTCTGCGCGGTGGCGATCATCGCGGCCTTCGTCTACCCGGACCCGCTGTTCGACGCGGCCCGGGACGTGGGCGGCTCGCTGTCGAACGTGCGGCAGTAGTGGTGCGTCGTGGTGGCGGCCATGATTCGCCCTCGACTGGGTAGGTTGCCGAGGCGACCACGAGGGAGGCACCCATGAGCGAGAACCTGGCCACGATCCTCACCGACACACGCGAGAAGCACGGCGACCACACCGCGCTCAAGCTGGACGACACCGAGGTCTCCTACGAGATGCTCGACGAGGGCGCGAAACGGCTCGCCGGCCTGCTCGAGGAGAAGGGGTTCGAGAAGGGGGACCGGGTCGGGATCATGCTCCCCAACGTCCCGTACTTCGCCGTCATCTACTACGGCGCGCTGCGCACCGGCGGAACCGTTGTGCCGATGAACCCGCTGCTCAAGGGCCGCGAGGTCGAGTTCTACCTCTCAGACCCCGGCGTCAAGCTCTTCTTCGCCTGGCACGACTTCGCCGAGGCCGCCGAGAAGGGCGCCGAGGCCGGGGGGGCCGAGGTCATCCTGGTGAAGCCTGGGGAGTTCGAGGAGCTCGTGGGCAACGCCGAGCCGGTCGAGGAGATGGTCGACGCGTCCGCCGACGACACCGCGGTGATCCTCTACACGTCGGGCACCACCGGCAAGCCCAAGGGCGCCGAGCTCACCCACTCGAACCTCAAGCGCAACACCGAGGTCGCGCGCAGCCTGTTCGAGGTCGGCGACGACGCGATCACCCTCGGCGCCCTGCCGCTGTTTCACTCCTTCGGCCAGACCTGCGGGCTGAACGCGACGGTGGCCGGCGGCGGGACGCTCACGCTCATCCCCCGCTTCGACCCCGCGAAGGCGCTCGAGATCATCCAGCGCGACCAGGTGACGGTGTTCGAGGGCGTGCCCACGATGTACGGCGCGATGCTCAATCTCGATGGCCGCGAGGACTACGACACCTCCTCCCTGAAGGTCTGCGCATCGGGCGGGGCCGCAATGCCGGGGGAGGTGCTGCGCGGCTTCGAGGACGCCTTCAACTGTAAGGTGCTCGAGGGCTACGGCCTCTCGGAGACCTCGCCGGTCGCCTCGTTCAACCACCCCGACAGGGAGCGCAAGATCGGCTCCATCGGCACGCCGATCGAGGGCGTGGAGATGAAGGTGGTCGACGACGACGGCAACGAGGTCGACCAGGGCGAGGTCGGGGAGATCGTCATCAAGGGCCACAACGTGATGAAGGGCTACTGGGACCGCCCCGACGCCACGGAGGAGTCGATCAAGGACGGCTGGTTTCACACCGGCGACATGGCGAAGGTCGACGAGGACGGCTACTTCTTCATCGTCGACCGCAAGAAGGAGCTGATCATCCGCGGCGGCTACAACGTCTACCCGCGCGAGGTCGAGGAGGTGCTCTACGAGCACCCTTCGGTGCTCGAGGCCGCCGTGATCGGCGTCGAGGACGAGAACATGGGCGAGGAGGTCGGCGCCGCGGTCGTGCTCAAGGAGGGAGAAGAGGTCTCCGAGGAGGACATCAGGGGCTACGTCAAGGAGCAGGTGGCCAACTACAAGTACCCGCGCAAGGTCTGGTTCGTAAACGAGCTGCCCAAGGGCCCCACGGGCAAGATCCTCAAGCGGGAGATCGAGGTGCCCAGCGAGGCGGAGGCGAGCTCCTCTTAGCAGGGCCACCGCGCGCGGGCGCGGCACCCCCGCAAGGGCGTAGGCTGCCCCGGTGCCCGCCCTGGTCCTAGGCCCGCTGCTTCGCTACGTGAGCGAGGAATGCGCCCACTTCTGGGTGGAGACCGATCGCCCCTGCGAGGTCGAGGTGCTGGGCACGGTCCAGCGCACCTTCCACGTGGCAGGCCACCACTACGCGCTGGTGCGAGCCGGGGGGCTCGACCGGGCCACCACCTACGAGTACGAAATCCGCCTCGACGGCGAGCAGGTGTGGCCTGAGGCCGGCTCGGAGTACCCGCCGAGCCGCTTTCGGACCTACCCAAAGGACGAGGCCCTCCAGGTCGTCTTCGGCTCCTGCCGGGTGGCCGCCCCCAACGAGCCGCCGCACAACCTGCCCAAGGACGAGGACTCGGAGGGCCGCGAGATCGACGCCCTCCGGGGCCTGGCCAAGCGCATGCAGGAGGAGGACTTCAAGGACTGGCCGGACCTGCTGCTCATGCTGGGCGACCAGGTCTACGCCGACGAGACCTCGCCCAAGACGAAGGAGTTCATCCGCACCCGGCGCAGCGTCGACGGCCCCGCCGGGGAGGACGTGCTCGACTTCGAGGAGTACACCCGGCTGTACATCGAGTCGTGGAGCGAGCCGCCCATCCGCTGGCTGCTGTCCACCGTCTCGACGGCGATGATCTTCGACGACCACGACGTCCACGACGACTGGAACATCTCAAAGGACTGGCTGGACCACATGCGCAGCGGACCGATGTGGAACGAGCACATCATCGGGGCTCTGATGTCGTACTGGATCTACCAGCACATCGGGAACCTCGGCCCCTCCGAGGTGGCCGACGACGAGCTCTTCCACCGCGTGCACGAGGTCGACGACGCCAGCCCCATCCTGCGCGAGTTCGCCCTGCAGGCCGACCGCGAGCCCGACGGCACGCGCTGGAGCTTCTGCCGCGACCTGGGCGACACCCGGCTCGTGGTGATCGACTCGCGTGCGGGGCGCGTGCTGGCTCCGGGCGCGCGCTCGATGCTTGACGAGGCCGAGTGGCGGTGGCTGGAGGAGACGGCGACCGGCGGCTTCGACCACCTGCTGCTGGCCACTTCGGTGCCCTGGCTGCTCATGCCCGCGATGCACGACCTGGAGGCCTGGAACGAAGCGGTCTGTGATGGCGCCTGGGGCGGCCTGGCCAAGTGGCTGGCCGAGAAGGGCCGCCAGGCGGTCGACCTCGAGCACTGGCCGGCTTTCCGCGAGTCGTTCGCGCGCCTGGGCGAGCTCCAGCGGGCGGTGGGTGCCGGCGAACGCGGCGCCTCGCCGGCCAGCATTCTCACCCTGTCGGGCGATGTCCACCATGCCTACCTCAGCGAGGTCGCCTTCCGGAAGGGCTCGGGCGTGCAGAGCGCCGTCTACCAGGCCGTCTGCTCGCCTTTTCGCAACCCGCTCGGAGAGCAGGAGCGAATGGTCATCCGCTCGGCGCTGAGCGCGCCGTTGAAGCTCCTCGCTCGCGCGATGGCTCGCGGCGCGGGCGTCGGCGACCCGGAGGTCCGCTGGCGCCAGGTGGGCGATGGGCCGTGGTTCGACAACCAGTTCGCCACCCTGCTCATCGACGGCCGGAGCATGGTCATGCGCCTTGACAAGGTGATGGGCAACGAGGAGAACGAGACGACGATCGTCCCGGTCCTCGAGCGACAGCTGGCGTAATCGACGAGCGGCGGTGCTCGGCCTGCGCTCCAACGTAGCCCGACGAGCGGCGATGCTCGGCCGGCCACCGCCCGGCCTGCGCTCGGCGCTAGGGGGGAGAGGCCGGGGGCCCACTTAGACTGACGCCCCGAATGGACTACCCCGTCGAGAGCTTCACCGCCGACGAGCGCGCCGTGCTCGCCCCGCACTTCACCAACCTCGACCGCCCCGTGTTCGCGCTGGTGAACCTGCCCGAGACGGTGAAGGGAGCGATGTTCGCCCGCTACTCGCGCTACCCGGGGACTCTGCGCCGTCTCTTTCTCGACGAGTTCGCGGTCGACCTCGAGGGAGGTGCGGGCCGGGCCTTCGACGGCGCAGAGGGCGAGCGTGCCCGCAAGCTCTACGAGCGGATCTTCCTCGGCTACGGCGATGACTCGGTGGCGCAACTGGGCGGCGTGCACGTGGCCTGTGAGTGGGTCTCGAACGTCATGACCAAGGTTCTCCAGCGCGGTCGCCTGGCCGCCTACCTCGAGCAGTCCACGCGCTACATCGCCTACGACCAGCCGATGCCCGGAGGCGGCTACCGCTGCTGGCGCCACCCCGAGCTCGGGCCCGAGCACGACGCGGCGATGGACTTCCTGTTCGCCACCTACGCCGCCTCCCTCCCGCGGGTGATGTCCTGGGCGGCCGAGCGCTTCCCACGCAGCGACGGCGAGCCCGAGGCCGCACACCGGCGCTCGCTGAAGGCCAAGGCGCTCGACCTGCTGCGCGGCCTGCTGCCCGCCGGGTCGCTCTCCCACATGGGCATCTACGCGACGGGGCAGGCCTACGAGCAGCTGCTGCTGCGCCTTCACTCCTCTCCGCTGCCCGAATCCCGCGACATGGGGCGCATGATCCTGGGCGAGCTGAAGCAGGTGGTGCCGAGCTTCGTGGCACGGGTCGACCGGCCCGATCGCGGCGGCGAGTGGGCCTCCTACCTCGAAGGCCGCGCGCAGGCGGCCGAGCGCTGGGCGGCCCGGCTGAGCCTCGACCGCGAGCGCGGCTCGCAGCGCGGGCCGGCGGTGAAGCTGCTCGAGGCCCGCGGCAGCGAGGACGACCTGCTGGCCGCGCTGCTCTTCGAGGCCGCCTCCTGCCCGGAGGACGAGGCCCGCCGGGCGGTGCGAAACCTGCCGCCCGACGAGCGCGAGACGATGCTGGCCGAGCTGGTGGGCGAGCGCACCAACCGCCGTTACAAGCCCGGACGCGGCCTGGAGGCGCTGAGCTACCGCTTCGAGGTGGTATCCGACTACGGCGCCTTCCGCGACCTCCAGCGCCACCGGCTGCTCACCGCGCAGTGGCAGACCCTGGGGCCGCAGCTGGGGGCCGGCGTGCCCGAGGAGCTCGAGCCGGCCGGCGTGGCCGACGCCTACCGCGCCGGACTGGAGCGCTCCCGGGAGGAATACGAGCGGCTGGTGGCCCTAGGTCGCCCGGAGCTCGCGCCCTACGCGCTGTGCCTGGGGTACCGCATCCGCTACGTCCTCGACCTCAACGCGCGCGAGGCGATGCACCTGGTGGAGCTGCGCTCGGGCCGCGAGGGACATCCCTCCTACCGCGCGGTAGCCCACGCCATCCACTCCGAGATCGCCCGCGTGCACCCTTCGGTGGCGGCAGCCATGACCCACGTGGACGCCGACCGCGAACCGCGACTGGAGCGCATCCTCTCCGAGATCCGCACCCACGGAAAGCGCGCCGCCGCAACGTCTTGAGAAGTTCTGAGAACGAGCCCGCCGGGCGCAACTCCACAAGGGCGGGGCTGTTGATGGGGCACCCACCCAACAAGGAGGATGCCCCGTGAGGCACAGTAGCAACAGGCTCCTCGTCGCTCTCGCACTAGCCGTCGGTCTTTCCGCGGTCATGGCGACAGTGGCGATGGCGGCCACCATCATCGGCGACAACGGTCGCGACCGCATCATCGGAACCCCTGAGGCGGACAACATCTCCGCCAGGGGCGGGCCCGACCGCGTGGACGCCCGCGGCGGAGACGACCGCGTGAGCGGTGGCTCGGGCTCGGACCGTCTGTTCGGCAACGCCGGCGACGATTCCATCAGGGGCGACCGCGGTCGTGACCGCGTTCGCGGCGGCGAGGGTGACGACACCCTTCGCGGCGGCGGCGGGGCTCCCGGCCGGCGCGGTGACCGTCTCCACGGCAACGCCGGCAACGACACCGTGTTCGGTGGCCGTGGGCGCGACCTGCTCACGGGCAACGCCGGCAACGACGTGCTCACCGGCGGCCGCGGCCGCGACGGCGTGTACGGCGGTCCCGGCAACGACATCGTCAACGGCGACTTCGCCGCTTCGGCCAGCGCTCCGGGCAACAACCCGGGCGGGCCGCGGGGCGACCGCCTGCACGGCGGTGACGGCAACGACGTCGTTCGCGGTGGCGGCGGCCGTGACGGCATGTCCGGCGGCAAGGGCGACGACATCCAGTTCGGCGGTGCTCGCGGCGACGTGATCTTCGCCAACCTCGGCGCGGACAAGTCGTCCGGCGGTGACGGCAACGACGTCCTCTGGGCGCTCGCCAAGGGCGACGTCTCCCAGCCGGGCGTCGACGCGCTGGACGGCGGGAACGGCAACGACCGCTTCCGCGTCCGTGACGGCGAGGCCGATCAGATCACCTGCGGCGCGGGCTTCGACCGCGTGTTCGCCGATCAGTTCGACGTGATCACCGATGCTTCGGTGGCGGATCCCACGGGCTCGTGCGAGGTCGTCGAGCGTAAGGATGCCTCCACGGAGAGCGAGAACGCCGAGGCCAAGGAGCAGGCTCCCTCGGCCGATCGCACCGAGAAGTAGCAAGCGCAGCATCTGCAAGCCGACGAAGGGCCCCCGACGGATCGGGGCCCTTCGTCGTTGTGGGGCCGGGCTTGGAGCCTTTCCTCGCGGCGGGCGGTAGGTTTCACCCGCATGGCCCGCGAGCTCCCCACCGACCTGCGCGTAGCCCCGTCGATCCTGGCCTCCGACTTCGCCCGCTTGGGCGCCCAGGTCGAGGAGGTGATGGAGGCCGGCGCGCGCGTGATCCACGTGGACGTGATGGACGGACACTTCGTGCCGCCCATCTCCATCGGAGACCTGATCGTCGAAGCGCTGGACGAGCAGGTCCACGAAGCGGGCGGCTGGCTGGACGTGCACCTGATGATCGAGCACCCCGACCGCCAGGTGGCCGCCTTCGCCGAGGCCGGAGCCGACTCCATCAGCGTGCACGTGGAGGCCACGCCACACATCCATTACGCGCTCGGCGCCATCCGCGAGGCGGGGTGCCAGGCGGGGCTGGCGCTCAACCCGGGAACGCCCGCCGAGGTCGTGGCGCCGGTGGCTGAGATGGTGGACCTGGCGCTGTGCATGACCGTGAATCCCGGCTGGGGCGGGCAGTCCTTCATCCCCGGCTCCGAGCGCAAAGTCGCCCGC
>JALZII010000242.1 GCA_030860365.1 Actinomycetota bacterium | reverse complement strand
GCGCAGCCGGGTCCCCGGCCTCACCCGTGCCGAGGTCGAGGCCGCTCCGCTCGTGCGCACGTGGACGGTGAGGGGCACCGTCCACCTGATCGCCGAGGAGGATCGACCCTGGCTGCACGCCCTGTGCGCACCGCGCTACGGGCCGCGCTTCGAGGCCATGCTCGCCAAGCGCGGCGGCCTGGACGCAGCGCGCGCGATGCGCGGCGACATCCTCGACCTGCTGGCCGAGAAGCCGCGCGATCGCGCGTCGCTGCTCGTCGAGCTGGCCTCGCGCGGACACCCTGACCTCGGTCCCCACGCGGTGAACGTGCTCGTGCCGTGGGCCAGCCAGCAGGGGCTGGTCGTGGGGCTGGCCGACGGGCGCCTGCGCGCGAGCGAGTCGCCGCCGCCCCTCGACTTCGACGAGGCGCTGGCCACGTTGGCCCGCCGCTACCTGGCCGGCTACGGGCCGGCTGGCGCCGAGGACCTCGCCCACTGGTCCGGGCAGCCTCTCTCGGTCGCCCGTCGGGCCCTGGACGCAGGAGGGGCGTTCGACCTCCCGGAAGATCCGCCGCCCGCGCCCGCCCTCAAGCTGCTGGCGGCCTTCGACACCACGATGCTCGGCCACCGCCGGCGCGGATGGGTGGTGCCCACCGAGCACGACCACCGGGTCCTCCCCGGGGGCGGCATGCTGCGCCCGGTGGTCCTGGCGCGGGGCGTGGGCGCAGGCACCTGGCGCTACGGCGCCTCGGGGCTCGAGGTCGACTGGTTCGACCGTCCGGCCGGCTCCCGGGCGCTGGGGGCCGAGGCGGCTGACGTGGCGCGCTTCCTCGGGCGCTAGCTCTCGCCTCAGATGGGGGCGGCCCTGGGCTGCCTTCAGGCGCCGTCGATGCGCGTCAGCAGCTCACGGGCACCCGCCTTGGCCAGGGGCTCGTTGAGGTTGCCGCACTTCGGCGACTGCACACAGGAGGGGCAGCCCTCCTCGCACGGGCACTCGGAGATCAGGCGCAGGGCGTCGGCCACCAGCGCCTCGAAGCGCTCGTAGCCCTGTCGGGTGATCCCGATCCCGCCGGGGTGCCCGTCGTAGATGAACACGGTCGGCTTGCCGGTCTGCGCGTGGAAGTTCGTCGAGAGGCCCCCGATGTCCCAGCGGTCGCACATGGCGAGGAGGGGCAACACGGCGATCTGGGTGTGCTCCGCGGCGTGCAGCGAGCCGAGCAGCAGGTCCATCGGGAAGTCGCCCAGCGCGCCGTCGGGCAGCTCGTACCACAGCGCCTGGGTCGAGAAGGTCTGCTCGGGCAGGTCGAGCGTCACCAGGTCGAGCACCTCGTGGTCGATCACCCGCTTCTTCTGGAAGGCGATGGTCTGCTCGGTGACCGCGACCTCGCCGAAGGAGAGCGCCACGTCGCCGATCTGGCGGGCGTCGAGCACACGCTCGATCCAGGTGTCGGTCTCCTTCTTGGGCTGGGTGTACCAGTCGCCGGAAAAGCGGCGCACGAGCGCGCGGCGCGCGCGCAGGTCGAGCTCGTCGACCTCGTAGGAGACGCCCAGGTGCAGGTACACCGCTCCCTGGTGCACCGTGTCGTGCGACCGGCTGGCCTCGACGGTGCCGATCACCTCGCCGCCCCCGGCCTCCACCACCGCCACGCTGTCGGGTGACGCCGAGCGCAGTGCGATCCTGCCCGCCGGGTAGCCCTCGCCGCGTACGAGGTAGCGCCCGCCGCGTTCGCGCAGCTCACCGAAGGAGACCAGGCGCTTCGCGGCCCGCTCCCAGCCAGCGCCGAACACCTCAGCGTCCTCGGCACCGAGGGGCAGCTCGTACGCGGCCGCGGCCAGGTGGGCCAGGTGGATCTCCTCGGAGGTGTGGTCGAGGATCGCCGCCTCCACCGGACGCTCGAGGAACTCGTCGGGATGGCGACAGAAGAACTGGTCCAGAGCGTCGTCGCCGGCCACGTAGAGCGCCAGCCCTGTGCCCCGGCGCCCGGCCCGACCCCACATCTGCCGCAGGCTGGCGACCGTCCCGGGAAAGGTCACGCACACCGCGGCGTCCAGCTCGCCGATGTCGATGCCCAGCTCCAGGGCGTTGGTGGCCACCACCGCGAGCAGGTCTCCCTCACTCAGTCGCCGCTCTATCTCGCGTCGCTGGCCTGCGGTGTATCCGGCGCGGTAGGGCGCCAAGCGCTCGGCCAGGTCCCCGCGCCCTGCGTCCTCGAGGCGCAGCCGCGTGAAGCGCTGCACCAGCTCCACTCCGCGGCGAGACTTGAGGAAGCAGATCGTGCGCGCCCCCCGCTCCATCAGCTCGGCCAGCAGCTCGGCGGCCTCGCTGAGCGGGGAGCCGCGGGTGCCGAGCTTCTCGTCGAGCAGCGGTGGGTTCCACATCGCGATCCGCCGGTCGTGGCGCGGCGCCCCGTCGCCGTCCACGAGCCGGTGCGCCTGCCCGGTCAACCGCTCGGCCAGCTCCCCGGGGTTGGCGATCGTGGCACTGGTGAGCATCGTCCGTGGCTCGGTTCCGTAGGCGCGCGCGAGCCGGCGAAGCCGCCGCAGCACGTTGGCCACGTGGGAGCCGAACACGCCGCGGTAGACGTGGGCCTCGTCCACCACGATCCAGGCCAGGTTGGCCAGGACGTCGCCCCACTGGCGGTGATTGGGGAGCACGCCGATGTGAAGCATGTCGGGGTTGGTGAGGATGAGGTTCGACCGTCCGCGGACCGCGCGGCGCTCCTCGCGCGGGGTGTCACCGTCGTAGATCGCGTGGCGCAGGAAGGGGGTGCGCAGCGCGCTCAGCTTCCGGGCCTGGTCCTGCGCCAGCGCCTTCGTGGGGTACAGGTACAGCGCCCGCGCGCGCGGGTCTCGAGCGAGCGTCTCGAGGACGGGAAGGTTGAAGGCCAGCGACTTGCCGCTGGCCGTCCCGGTGGTGACGATGACCGGCCCCTCGCGCGCGGCCTCGAAGGCGTCGGCCTGGTGGGACCACAGCCGGTCGATGCCGATTCGCTC
>JALZII010000232.1 GCA_030860365.1 Actinomycetota bacterium | reverse complement strand
GCCCATGCCGGAGCAGTCGAGTCCTGACGAGAGTGACGAGCGAGCGGGGCTCGGCCGAGACCAATCGGTCCGGTGCCCGCCCGACCAACGCTCGGGCTGCGCTCCGGCCGAAACGCTCGGCCTGCGCTCCGTGCACTATTCGTGGACGAGCGCGGTCGCGCCCTCGATCTCCAGCACCTCGACCCGCTGCCCGGGCTCGAAGGCGTGGTCCTCGTCGAAGGCGCGCGCGCTCCAGACCTCCCCGGCGAGCTTGACCGAGCCGCCGTGGCCGTCCACGCGGTCGATCACGGTCGCGGCGCGGCCCACCAGCGCCGCGGTGCCGGTGCGAATGCGGGCCGGGGTGTGGAGGTGGCGCCGCGCCACCGGGCGCAGCAGGCCAACCGAGGCCGCGGAGGCCAGGATGAACACCACCAGCTGGACGGCCAGTCCGGCGCCGAGGAGGGCAGCGACCCCCGCCACCCCGGCCGCGATGGCGATCGGCGCCAGGAAGAAGCCCATGGTGAAGATCTCGCCCACCGCCAGGAGGCCCGCCGCGGCCATCCAGACCACCCACTCTTCCACGAGACGATCCTACGCCGCCCGGGCGCGGGCCCCTCACCCGAGGATGGCCCGGGCGAAGTCGTCGGGGTCGAAGGGGCGCAGATCCTCGAGCGCCTCGCCCGTGCCGATGAGCTTCACCGGCACGCCCAGCTCCTGAGCGATGGCCAGGGCGATGCCGCCCTTGGCGGTGCCGTCGAGCTTGGTCAGCACGATGCCGTCGACCTGCACGGCCTCGCGGAAGAGCATCGCCTGACGCAGGCCGTTCTGTCCCGTGGTGGCGTCGATGGTGAGCAGGGTCTCGTGGGGCGCGCCCGGCACGCGGCTCTCGATCACCTTGCGCACCTTGCGCAGCTCGTCCATCAGGTGCTGCTGGGTGTGCAGGCGCCCGGCGGTGTCGACGATGACCACGTCCGCGCCTCGCGCTTTCGCGGCCTCGATGGCGTCGAAGGCCACCGCGCCGGGATCCGACCCCTCCTCCCCGCGCACGAGATCGCCTTCGGCGCGCCGGGCCCACTCGCCGAGCTGTTCGGCAGCCGCGGCGCGGAAGGTGTCGCCGGCGGCCAGGAGCACCGACCGGCCGAGCTCGTGGCGCAGGTGCCAGGCGACCTTGCCGATGGTGGTTGTCTTGCCGCTGCCGTTCACGCCGACCATGAGGATCACCGTCGGCGCCGGAGTGAGGTCCACCGTGTCCTCGTCGAAGCGCGCGGAGTCGGCCAGCAGCTCGCGCAGCCGGCGCGTGAGGTCCTCCCCGCTCTCGAGCTGGCCCGAGCCGGCCTCGCCCTCCAGGCGCTCGACGATCGCGGCCGTGGTCGGCGCGCCCACGTCGGCGTAGATGAGCGTCTCCTCCAGGTGCTCGAAGGCCTCGTCGTCGAGCGAATCGAACATCGTGGCCTGGAGCTCGGCGCCGAGCGCCTGCCGGGTCTTGCCCATGTTCTCGCGCAGGCGGCGAAAGAAGCCTCCTCGCTCCTCGGACTCTGCCTCGGGGGCGGCGTCCGGAGCCTCCGCCGCGGGGTCGCCGGTGATGAAGAGGTCGTTCCAGCTGCGCGCCACGGGGGCGTGAGGATAGGCCGCGCGGCGCGCTAGGCCGCTGCGGTGCGATCGTCGCCGCGCAGTCCCTCGGCCACCGCGTCGGCGCCCTCCTCGCGCTCGAGGCGCCGAGAGACCACGCGCGAGACGCCGTCACCGCCCATGCTCACCCCGTAGAGGCAGTCGGCGGCGTCCATCGTGCGCTTCTGATGGGTGACGACGATGAACTGAGCACGATCGCTGTAGCGGCGCACGAGCTGCAGGAAGCGGTCGATGTTGACGTCGTCCAGCGCGGCCTCGACCTCGTCGAGGATGTAGAAGGGACAGGGCCGCGCGAGGAAGACGGCGAACATGAACGCCAGCGCCACCAGCGACTTCTCGCCGCCTGAGAGCAGCGAGAGGCGCTTCATGGCCTTGCCGGCCGGGGTCACCTCGACCTCCACGCCCGGCTCGGTGACCGCCGGGTCCTCTTCCCCGGGCTCGGCGTCCGCGTGTCCATCGCCTGTCTGCCCTCCCCCCGCCGGCGCCTTCTCGCCGCCGAGCACGGGCCGTGGACCGTCCGGATGCACCAGCCGCAGGCGCCCCCGGCCGCCCGGGAACAGGTGCTGGACCACATCCTCGAAGTTGCGCGCGGTGGCCTCGAAGGTCTCCTCGAAGCTCACGCGGATGCGGCGGTCGGTCTCCTTGACCAGGCTCTCGAGCTCGGCCAGGGCGGTCTCCAGGTCGCGCCGCTGGCTCTCGAGCTCCTCTACGTGGGCCACGGCCTCCTCGTACTCCTGCCCGGCCAGCGGGTTCACCGGGCCGAGCTGCTCGCGCCGCCGGGCCAGGCGCTCGACCCTGGCGTAGAGCTCCTCGGCGCGCTCGGCGGCCAGCGGCTCCTCGGCCGGGGCCGGCTCGAGGCCCAGCCGGCCAGCCAGCTCGATCAGGTCACGCTCGGCCTCGGCGGCCGTGTCGCGTACCTGCTGGGCGGCCACCTCGGCGGCCACGAGCGCCTCCCCGG
>JALZII010000210.1 GCA_030860365.1 Actinomycetota bacterium | reverse complement strand
TCAGGCGTGCCCTCCGGAACTAGGTCGTCGGCGCTGCCCGGCATGTGTGCCCCCGAACTGGGCCGCCTCGGGTGGCGGCATCAGGCCGATCATGGTCGGGCGGCCAAACGGTGTCAATGCCCGCCCGTCCATCGAATGCCCTCCTCTGAGGCGGGTGCCCCTTCGCGCCCGGCTTCGACCTTCGTCAGGCGAGCAGAACGCGCGGCGGCCCTTTCGCGGGCCGCCGCTGCGTCGCTGTGTCCTCCCTCAGGAGCGGCTCAGGTCTTGCGCTCGAGGTTCGAGACCTCATCGGCCTTGGCGTCGGCCTGGTCCTGCTTCTTGGCGAGATCGTCCTTGGCTTCGCCCTTGCGCTCCTCGTTGCGTCCTTGGCGTTTGGTCGATGCGCTTCCGGTGATGTCGCCGGCGGCCTGCTTGGCGCGGCCGGTGATCTTGTCCATGATTCCCATTGGGCGAAGTCTTCTCCTGAATCGGGGTACTACCTGGCACCTACCCGCAAGGGGCCCGGCGGAAACGGCTCGGGACCCTCGCTCCTGCGCTCGCTCGACAGGTTGTCGAAGCCCCGACCCCCGATCTTGGACCCCGGGCCAAAGGCCAAACGCCCCGCTCTGGGCAACATCCAGACGTGTTCGGAAAGCGTTCAGCTCGCGATGGCCTGACGGTGGCAGCCGTGGCCGATTGCTTCGGCCGGGACGTCGATCGATCGCTCGAGCGGATCGAGGCCATCGTGGGCCGCGCGCGCTCGCGGGGAGCCCGCCTCGTGGTGCTCCCGGAGTCCGCGGTGGGCGGCTACCTGTACGAGCCAAAGGTGCCCGGGATCATCGACCTGGTGGCCCCGGTGCCCGCGCTGGAGCGCGACGGCCCCCACCTCGAGAAGCTGCGCCGGATCGCCGGGGAGACGGTGGTCTGCGTGGGCTACACCGAGGAGGCACTGGGGGGCGGCGTCTACTCGAGCGCGATCTGCCTCAGCGGGGACGGGGTGCTCGGCCACCATCGCAAGGTCCACATCCCCCCCGCCGAGCGCGGGGTCTTCCTGTCAGGCGGCGACTTCGAGGCCTTCGACACGCCGGTCGGCCGCCTGGGCATGCTGCTCTGCTACGACAAGGTCTTCCCCGAGGCCGCGCGCAAGCTCTCGCTCGACGGCGCGGAGATCATCGCCTCGATGGCCGCGTGGCCGGCCTGTCGGGAGGCCAACACTCGCCGGTTGGGCCGCGACGTGCAGACCCAGCACTTCAACATCCTCGACCAGGCGCGCGCGGTGGAGAACCAGGTCGTGTGGGTGTCCGCCAACCAGGTTGGCAAGCTCGGGCGCCTTCGCTTTCCGGGCCAGGCCAAGGTGGTCAGCCCCGACGGCAACGTCCTGGCCAACACCCACTCGCGCAGGGGTGTGGCGGTTGCGAACGTGGACACCCAGGCAGCGCTCAGCACCGAGCGCACCCGCATCTCACACCTGGGCGACCGCCGGCCCCAGGCCTATGCGGCTGTAGCGCACGGAGCGCAGCCCGAGCGTCGGTCGGCCGAGCACCGCACCGTTCGATCTCGGGCGAGCACCGCGCGCTCGGGACTCTAGGCTGAAGGCATGTGCGGAATAGTCGGATCGCACGGGGCGCTCACCCCCGAGGAGTTCGAGACAATGCTCGGCCGCGTGTCCCATCGCGGTCCCGACGACCGGGGCTCGGTCAGCGTGAACGGGAGCAGGCTCGGCCACACGCGCCTGTCGATCGTCGACGTGGAGTCGGGGCGCCAGCCCCTCGGCGGTGAGGACTCCGGCATGTGGCTGGTCGGCAACGGCGAGGTCTACAACCACGAGGACGTGCGCGCGAGCCTGGACAACGCGCCCTACCTGACACGCTCGGACAACGAGGTCGCCCTGCACCTCCTGCGCGAGCGCGGCCCCGCTGCGCTCGACGAGCTCGAGGGAATGTTCGCCTTCCTGGCCGCCGCCGAGGACGGCACGTTCATCGCGGCGCGCGACCCCGTCGGCATCAAGCCCCTCTACTGGGCCCGCGACGGGGAGAAGGTCGTGTTCGCCTCGGAGATCGGCGCCTTCCCGCCCGAGCTGCTGCCCGAGGTCGAGTCCTTCCCGCCCGGCCACCAGTGGACGCCCGAGGGCGGGCTCGATCGCTTCGCCGACGCCGTGCCCGTCGACGGGCGCGAGGCCGCCGAGGGCGAGCAGCGCCTCCCATCTCCGGGCGACCGCGTCGAGACCCGGGAGATCCTCATTCAGTCGGTGCGCCGCCAGCTCATGGGCGACGTGCCGGTGGGCGTCTTCCTCTCCGGCGGCCTGGACTCGAGCCTGATCGCGGCGATCGCCGCCAAGCTGGCGGCCGAGCAGGGCGAGCAGCTGAAGACCTTCGCCGTCGGCACCGCGGGCAGCTCGGACATCATCGCCGCGCGCCGCGTGGCCGAGCACATCGGCTCCGAGCACCACGAGCGGGTCTACACCGCCGAGGAGGCCGTCGAGGTGGTGCCCGACGTGGTGCGCGCCATCGAGCACTTCGACCCCTCGCTGGTGCGCAGCGCGGTGCCCAACTACCTGCTGGCCGAGATGACGGTGGAGCACGTGAAGGTGGTGCTGACCGGCGAGGGCGCCGACGAGCTGTTCGCCGGCTACGACTACCTGCATTCGCACATCGAGGAAGGCGGCCTGCACGACGAGATCGTGCGCACCGTGGAGGCGCTGCACGGGCTCAACCTGCAGCGGGCCGACCGGGTGACCATGGCCCACGGCCTCGAGGCGCGCGTGCCGTTCCTCGACCGGGAGGTGATCGCCTACGCCGTCGGCCTGCCGGCGGCCTGGAAGGTGACCGGCCCCGACGACCCCGAGAAGCGCCTGCTGCGCGAGGCCTTCGACGGCTGGCTGCCCGAGGACCTGCTGTGGCGCGGCAAGGAGCAGTTCGGCGACGGGTCGGGCGCCTCGGAGGTGCTCAAGGAGGTCTTCGAGTCGAGCATCGGCGAGGAGGAGCTCGAGGCCGAGAAGGACCGCCTCGATCCCCCCGTTCGCACGCGCGAGGAGCTGGCCTACCTGAGGATCTTCCAGGAGGCCCTGCCGGGCGTGAAGGTCGGCCAGACGCTCACGCGGTTCGCCACGGCCTAGCGGGCCCAGCCGTCATCACCGACACCCGGGAGTCGACCGCGGTCTCCCCCGGATCGACCTTCATGGGGCGGGCGCAGATCGACCTCGACCGACCCGCTGGTGGTCTCCCCGCGTCCCTCGCGGCGGCCCGCCGCTGGCGTGGGCCTAGGCTGGGCGGCGGCTGCGAGCTTCGCTGGCCGGCGACACCGGTACTGCCACCTGCGAGAGCAGGCCCGAGCGCCGGCCGGCGGTTCCGCCCGGCGGGGCGGCGAGGATCTGGCTGTGAGGCAGCCTCTCCACGGACCCGCGCACGCCCGCGCGCGAGTAAGCGGCCCCTCCCGGGCCTTCAGAGCACGCATCTGGCTGGCGCACTCGTTGTGGTTCCCGGTGCTCGTGCCGAACGTCGTGGCCGTGGCGTGCGGGCTGCTGCTGCCGCTGCTCGACCGTCACGTCGCCAGCCAGGAGCACCTGCCGGTACCCGTATCGGCGGCGCAGACCATCTTCGGCTCGCTGGCCGCGGGGATGATCACCTTCACCGGCATCGTGTTCTCGGCCGTATTCGTGGCCGCCCAGATCCAGACCGCGTCGTACTCGCCGCGCCTGGCTGCGCGCCTGCGCCGGGACCCGGTAGTGCTTGCCGGCTTGGCCTTCCCCACCGCCACCGCCGTGTACTCGCTCCTCGCGCTCGCAGCCATCGGGCGCCAGAACGCGGTGGCCAAGGAAGCGGACTACGTGCCGGCGATCACGGTGATCTTCGGGCTGGTGCTCGCGGGCGTCACGCTTGCCGTGTTCGTGGCCTTGGTGCAGCGTGCGTTCGATCGCATCCAGATCGGTGGCATCCTGCGCTCGCTCATGAGCCAGGCGCAGACGGTGCTCGACGACGTGCATCCTCTCCAGCCCATCGGAGTCGACGCACCCCCGTCACCACCGGCCCCCGAAGGGCCGGTGACGGAGGTCTGCCGGGGCGGCGCGCCCGGCGTCCTCTCGGCCGTCGACCGGGGGGCGCTGGTGCGGCTGGCCGAGTCCACGGGTGCGTTCGTGGAGGTGCTGCCGCTCGTAGGCGAGTACCTGACGACCGGTACACCGATCCTCCGACTGCACGGCACCGAGCGTGGGCCCCCGGCGCGCGAGGCGGAGCGGGTGCTGGTCATGGCGCGCCAGCGCACGGTGGACCAGGATCCGGCGTTCGTGCTGAGGATGCTGGTGGACATCGCCATCCGCGGCCTCTCGCCGGCGGTCAACGATCCCACCACGGCGGCGCAGGCGCTGGATCGGATCGAGGCGATGCTGATCGACCTGCTGGCCCGACGTCCCGGGCCTTCCTACGTGGTGGGTCCCGCCGGCCGGGTCCACGGGTCGGTCCCGGGACCGACGTCCGCCCAGTACGTGGAGCTGGGCCTGGTGGAGATCCGCCACTACGGCGCGGGGTCGATCCAGATCGCCCGCCGGATGCTCGCCGCGCACGACCGCCTGAGGGCCATCGCGCCTGCGGACGCGCGCGTGGTGATCGACCGCGAGGCACGGCTGCTGGACGCCGACGTCCGGCGCGCCTTCCCGGATGCGGAGGAGGTGGCCGCGGCCGGCCTGCCAGACCGCCTCGGGCTGGGCGGGCTCCCCCACGGATGAAGTTCTTGCCGTAGCTTCAAGTGCACTTGACGTCAAGGCCCATGAGCGCTCACCCGCTTCGCCACCACCTGGCGGGCGGGGCCTACGCCTCTTCCTCGGCCAGCAGCGGGAGGACGACCGTGAACGTCGATCCGTCCACGGACAATGTCCCGCCGTGGCGCTGGACGGTGGAGTCCACGATCGCCAGGCCGAGGCCGGATCCGGGACGCGACGCTGCGTCCTGCCCTCGCCAGAAGCGCTCGAACAGGTTGCCCCGATCTCCGGCCGGGGGGCCCGGGCCCTCGTCGGTCACGCTCAGGAACGCTCTGCCGTCCTCGGCGCCCACGGTCAACCCGACGGTGCCACAAGGGGGGCCGTGGACGACCCCGTTGTCCACGAGGTTGCGCGCCGCGCGGACCAGGGCTTCGCGCTCGCCGGCGACGGTGACCGCGGCCAGGTTCCCGAGCTTCACTCGCTCGCTGGTGGCCGCGGCCGTGCGCGCGACCTCGTCGAGGCGCACGGGAGTCATCGGCGCGCGCTCGTTCTGCTCGCGCTCGAGCACCAACAGATCGTCGACCAGCCGGGCGAGCCGGGTGGTGTCCGCGCGGAGGTCGGCGAGGACCTCCGCGCCTGCCCCGTGGCTGGCCGCGTACTCGACGTTGCCCAGCAGCGCGGTGACGGGCGTGCGCAGCTCGTGGGAGGCGTCGGCCAGGAAGCGGCGCTCGGCCGCGCGCGCTCCCTCGAGCGCGCCCAGCATCCGGTTGAGCACGGCCGTGAGCTCTGAGACCTCGTCGTCGGCCGTGGTCGGCGGCAGCCGGCGCGAGACGTCCGCGGTCCGCTCGATCTCCCTCGCGCCGCCCGCCAGCCGGCGCAGCGGTCGCAGTCCGCGACGGGTGAGAAACCAGGCCAGCAGCGTCGTCAGCGCGGCCACGACCAGGGCGCTCACGGTGAGCAGGGCGGTCAGGCGGCGCGTGGCGGCGTCCAGGTCGGCGGAGTCCGAGGCCACGATGACCACGCCGCCTGAGGCCTCGCCGCTGACCCTCGCGATGGGCGCCGCGTAGAGGCGGATCGACCTCCCGTTCACGGTCACCGTCTCGAGGCCGGCCTGGCCTTCGCGCCGCGCCCGCTCCACCACGCGGTCCCGGGGCAACAGCCGGGCGCCGAGCGCGACCGAGCGGGCAAGGATGCGACCACGCGAGTCGAGCACCTCCACGTTGACCTGGCGCCCGCCCGCCGGGGCCTCGAGCGCACCGGGCGTGGTGAGCACGGCGGGGGCCGACACCGCCAGGCGCGCGACGTCTCCCGCCCGCTGGCGCAGCGCCCGGTCAAGCGAGCCGTTGAGCTCGCGGTCAGTGATGAGCGACGCCAGGACACCGAAGATGGCCAGCGCCGCGAAGATCGACCCGGCGGCGGCGAGCACCAGGCGGGCGCGGAGAGAGCGCAACCTCACCGGGTGAGCATGAACCCCACGCCGCGGACGGTCCGGATCAGCGAGGGCTCGCCGAGCTTGGCGCGCAGCCGGGTGACGTAGCGATCGACGACGTTGGCGGCCGCCTCGTCGCGCCAGACCTCGGCGAGCGCACGCTCGCGGCTGACCACCTGGCGCGGCTCGCGCATCAGCAGCTCCAGCAGCTCGACCTCCCTGCCGGTCAGCTCCACCGCTACACCGGCCCGCGACGCGGTGCGGGTCGAAAGATCGAGAGCAAGGTCGCCAAAGGTGAGCATCGCGGGGGCCTTTGCCGTCCGGCGCGTCAGAGCACGCAGGCGCGCCGTCAGCTCCTCGGTCGCAAACGGCTTGACCAGGTAGTCGTCGGCGCCCGCCTGCAGACCCTCCACGCGGTCGGCCACCGCGTCGCGGGCGGTGAGCATCAGCACGGGCACCTCCAGGCCCTTGGCCCGCAGGCGCCGGCAGACAGCCACGCCGTCCATGTCGGGCATCTTCACGTCGAGCACCACCACGTCGGGCACCACGCGCTCGAGCGAGACGAGCGCGCTCGGACCGTCCGCCACGACCTCGACCTCGAACCCTGTGACGGTCAGCGTGCGCTCGAGCATCCGGCGCAGCGAGGCGTCGTCGTCCACCACGAGCACCCGCTCCGCCTCCGCGGGCAAGGTCTTAGCCTCCGGCGACGTCGCGCCGCTGGAAGACGAAGTACGACCCCACCAGCGCGGGCACCGCGTAGAGCGCGCAGACCCAGACCGAGCGGACGATCGGCCCCCAGTCGGCCGGCGTGCGCAGCAGGCCCTGCCAGGCGTCGAACTGCGAGCTCAACAGGTAGGGCTCGAGCCCGCCGAGGCCAGGGAGGATCGCGATCAGCTGCAACAGCAGGGAGAACAGCAGCGTCCCGACGATGGCCGCGGCGCTGTTGCGGGTCACGGCCGACAGCAGCAGCCCGATGCACGCGATGGAGAGGATCGGGATCAGGTAGAAGCCGAGGCTCGCCGCCACCAGCCCGAGCGCGGTGGGGGCCGAGACGCGCGTGCCCGACAGGGTGGTGAGCGGGTTGAAGCCCGACACAAGGCAGCCGGCCACGATGGCCACCACCCCGCTGAGCAGGATGGCCACGATCGCGTAGGACCCCGCCGCCAGCACCTTGCCGCGCCAGATCTGGCCGCGCTCGAGCGAGCGGGTGAGGATCGTCTTCAGCGTCCCGTTGTGGTCCTCGGAGGCGATGATGTCGCCGGCCACGAGCGCGGTGATCAGCGGGTAGAGCCAGATCGAGCCGAACAGCAGGAGGACGAGCGGTATGGCCAAGCCGCTGGTCTGGATGTAGCGGCCGAACGGCACGTCGTCGGGGCCACCGCTCTGGACGCTGGTGGCGATGGCGAAGATGATCGGCACCGCCACGGCCGCGCCCAGGCCGAGGTAGGTGCGCTTCTGGAAGCGCAGCTTGCGCAGCTCCCAGCGAAACACCGTCAGCGCCGAGGGGCTCAGTGAGACCCCACGGCTGCGGGCACGCTCGCCGGCTCGGCGGCGGGCGCGGAGCCCTCGGTGAGTGAGAAGAACAGGTCCTCGAGGCTCACCGTCTGGGGGGCCAGCGCCCGGATCAGCACCCCGGCCTCCACCAGGGCGCCGGACAGGGCGGCGACGGCGTCCTCGTCGGCGGAGAAGCGCACGTCGCCGCCCTCCACGCGCGCGTCGGCGATGCCGGGCTCGCGGCGGCAGATCTCGAGGGCGAGGTCGTCGTCGGTGGTGCGCAGGTGGTAGGTCGGCCTGGCGTTGCGATTGAGGTCGGCGATCGCGCCCTCGTAGACGATCGATCCCGAGCTCACGATCGCCACCCGGTTGCACAGCTCCTCCACCTCGTTCATCAGGTGGCTCGAGAGCAGCACCGTCATCCCGGCGTCGGCCAGCCGCCGGATCAGCCGGCGCATGTCGCGCATGCCCGCGGGGTCGAGCCCCGTGGCCGGCTCGTCGAGCACGAGCAGCCGGGGCTCGCGCAGCAGCGCGGCGGCGATGCCCAGCCGCTGGCCCATCCCGTGGGAGTAGGCCCCGACGCGGTCCTTTGCCCGGTCGGCCAGCTCGACGGTGTCGAGCGCCGCGGGGATGCGCGACGCCGCCTCTCCGCCGTCGAAGTCCGCGAGCAGCTCCAGGTTGCGCCGCCCGCTGAGGTAGGGATAGAAGCGCGGGGCCTCGACGAAGCCGGCCACTCCCTCCAGGGCCTTCACGCTGTGCGCGGGGTCGCGGTCGAAGAGCCGCACGCTGCCCTCTGTGGGGTGGATGAGGCCCAACATCATGCGCAGCGACGTGGTCTTGCCCGCGCCGTTGGGGCCCAGGTAGCCGTAGACGTCGCCGGCCTCGACGGTGAGGTCGACCCGGTCGACCGCCGTCAGCTCGCCGTAGCGCTTGACCAGCCCCCGGACCTCGATGGGCGCGCCGCCGGGCTCAGAGCCCACGCGCGGCTGCCTCCGCCGCCGCGGGCGGCACGGATCCCAGCACCGTGTAGTCCACGCCGCCGCGACTGAAGCGCACGATGGTCCCCAGGGCGGTGTCGAGCTCCTCTCCGGTGGCCCCGTTGATCGAGACCTTCGGCAGGTCGAGGTCACTCATCCGATCGCGGTCGCCGCGCTTTGGGCGCTCCGGGCGCTCGCTGGCCTGCTGGATGACCGCTATCCCGCCGAGCCCGCGGCCGTAGGTGACCACGGCGCCGGGACGGCCGTCGTGGTCGATCAGCCGCACCTCCTGGCGCGGCAGCCCAACCAGGCGCCTGGGGGCCGAGAGCGAGAAGGGCACCGCCCGGTCCACCGCGGCGGCCCCGGTCACCGGGCGCTTGTCCCGGCGGCTCCTGCGCGCGTGCTCGCCCGGCCTGCCGCCGCCCAACGTGACCTTCCTCGCACGTGCGGGGGGCTTGGCGTCGAAGGTCGAGGCGGGCACGGCGCCGAACGAGATGTCGGTGGCCTCGAGCTCCAGGACCGGGCTGGGGTTGCCCTCCGCGTACACGGCCGCGCGCAGCGGGACGCCGCGCGCGGCGTCCCAGGCCAGCTCGGCCGCGCCGAGGCGGCCGCCGTCGTGCTTGGGCCCGACGCGGACCGTGTAGGCCGGGCGGTCCGCCACTGCCGAGGGGCGAGCGGAGGAGACGTCGGCGCGCTTCATCAGCCGGTTAAGCGCCTTCTGGATCCTGGCCAGCGACGGCGGTCCCCGGCGCTCCTCGGCTTTCCGCGCTCGCTTCTCGCGAGGAAGCGTCACGCGGTAGACGGTGTTGTTGCGGGCGTCGTAGATCGAGGCGGTCCTGCCGTCGGAGAGGATCTGCGCGTCGCCGGCGTCGGACTGCAGCTCGAGGCGCACCCGGTCGCCGCTGATCCACGCCCGGCCGCTGGCCCCGGTGAGGAGGGGATCGGAGCCCTGCAGACTCGAGGAGTCGATGAGCTTGTTGGTGAACTTGACGCGCGCGGTCACGCCCGGCACCTCCGGCGCTCTGGTCGCGTCGCGGACGACGGTGGCCAGGGGCTTGCGCGGCGGCAGCGTGGGGCCGCCCTGGGCGATGGCGATGGCCGCGCCCGTGGCGCCGAGGACGATCACGACGAGGCAGACGGCGAGCAGGCGGTGGGTGGTGACGGCACGCAGGTTCATGAGTGGATCCCTTCTGAGGTTGGCATCCAAGCTAGGCCCAGTGCTTGAAAGAACTCTGACAGCCCTTCGCGGACCCTACGAGCAAGCAAGCGGCCCGCACGGGCCGGTAGGCTGCTCGTTGCAGCAGACACGAGCGGAGGAGGTCGGCCATGCCCTGGGAGTTCAGCGTCCTCGTCGTCGCGAACGTGACGGCCGACTCGCCCGAGCTGATCGAGGCGCTCACCGAGCGCGCCGGACAAAGCCGCTGCCGCTTCACCCTGCTGATGCCCGCTCCGGCGCCGGGGAGCGCGGGGAGCGAGGCGGCTCAGGCTCGGCTCGAGATCGGGCTGAAGCGGATGAAGGAGGCGGGCCTGCAGGTGAGGGGCGCCGTGGGCGACCACGACCCGATCACGGCCGTGCACGATGTCTGGGACCCGCGGCACTTCGACGAGGTCGTGGTCGCCACCTTGCCGACCGGCAGCTCGAAATGGCTCCAGATCGACCTCCCTCACCGCGTGGCGAAGCTCACCGACGTCCCGGCCAAGCACGTGGTGGCCCACCCGCCGGCGCCCAAGCCCACGACCCACCCGCGCGAGGACCCCGAGAGCCTGGGCCTGCTCTCCCCGTTCGCCGCGGTCACCGGCCGGCGTCGATGACCTCGCGGGACTGAGGCTTCGAGGACTCCCGGTACGGGCGCGCGCCGGGCGCGAGCGACACGCCGTCGCTCGCCACCAGCGGGGTCTAGGGTCGTGCTCGTGGGCAGCGTCCGGATAGAAGAGCGCGGCGAGGGGGTGCTGGTAGCCACCATCGAGAACCCTCCCCTGGCGCTGATGGACGACGAGATCGTGGTCGCGCTCGAGGCGCTCGGCCGGCGCGCCGAGAGCGACCCCGCGGTCACCGGGATCGTGCTCACCGGCGCCCACCCCGAGCGCTTCGTGGCCCACTACGAGGTGGCCGACCTGCTGGCCGGGGCGCGGGCATCGCCGTCCGTGAGCCGCGGCGTTGCCCACGGGCTCCTGTCCACCGTGGCCGTGCTGCGGCGGATCCCCGGCGCAATCGGCGCCCTCGGTGGAACTCCCGCCTCGGGGCTCTCGGACACCGAGCGCTTCGGCGAGGTGCTCTCGCGCTTCGAGCGATGCGGCGCCGTGGTGGTCGCTGCACTCAACGGCTCGGCCATGGGCGGAGGGTGCGAGCTGTCCCTGGCCTGCGACTTCCGCCTGATGGCCGACGGGCCCTTCTCGATCGGCCAGCCGGAGATCCTGCTCGGCTTTTCGCCCGGCGGAGGCGGCACCCAGCGGCTGGCCAGGATGCTGGGCTCCGGGCCGGCGCTGCGGCTGTGCCTGGACGGCGGGCCGCTCGATCCACAGCAGGCGGCCGAAGCCGGCATCGTCGACGAGGTGGTGCCCGCCGGCGAGCTGCTCGAGCGCGCCGTGGCCCTTGCCACCCGCCTCGCCCGCCGGCCCAAGGCGGGGATCGCGGCGGTCAAGCGCGCGGTCTACCAGGGCGGTGCCCTGCCGCTCGGCGCAGGCCTGCGCCTCGAGCGAGCGGAGTTCATGGCGGCCCTGGTCACCCCGGAGGCCGAGCGAGCGATGGAGTCCTACGTTCAGGCCACCGAGCGCGAGGGGGACCTGCCCCTCTACGACCCGGACGCGCGTGAGCGCGCGCTGGAGCGGGGCCGCTTCGACTAGCGGGCGCTGCCCCCTTCGGACTCCTCGCCCTCGGGGCTCGTGACACCCTCGGGCAGCCGCCACTCACGGGCTCGGGCCTCCTGTTGGTCCGGCCATCTGCCGTGGCGGTCGAAGTAGGCGCGCGCCTCCTCCTCGCGGTCACGATCGCGCTCACCCTCGAAGCTCATCCGGTAGAGCACGTTCAACAGCAGGACCGCGAGGCCCGCCCCCACGAACCCGGCCCAGCTCACGAAGTCGCCGGTGACGATCAGCACGGCGAAGCCGACCACCACGAAGGCGAGGGGGATCCCGTAGCGCACGGCGGGCACACCCATGCTCCCGGGGTACCCGCGGGAGAGCGGCCTAATCAGCTTGGCGACGGTGACCGAACCACGGCGGTCACCACCTAGCCGTGTGCGTCGGAGGTTGCGGAGGATCCTCAGTCGCTGGAGCGGTCGTGCTCCAGCCGGTCGAGCAGCTCCGCGTTGTCCGACCCGGAGCCGGCGGACGCGTCGACGGCCGGTGGAAGCTCCACGTGCAGGCGGGTCGCGTGGTCGAGCTCAGCGGTGCCGTGCTCCACCTCGCATCCGAGCAGGTGGCCTCCGCGCCTGCGGTCCCGAGTGGCGAAGTGCAGGTGCCACCCGGCGATCTCCAACCCCCCGAGCGGTCCCGGAAAGCGAAAGCCCACGACGGTGCCCTCGACGTCGCTGAGCTCGGCGACCCGCTGCTGGCCGATCACGTTCGCCAGCGGCGGGTAGGGCCGCTGCTGGCGTGGGATCGAGCGCACCCGCACCCTCGAGAACCGCCCTTCCATCCGCACGGCCGCGCCCTCTGCCTCCGGCGACTGCGCGTCGTCCAGGCGCCGCGCCAGGGCGTCGAAGTCGAGGGGCCCGTGAAGCTCGACGGCGCGGCCCGGGGCGAACGGGACCACTACGGCGAACGGGGTCACCGCGTCGGCGGCCACTGGGTGAAGCGACCCGTCGAGCCGCGCCTGCCACGCCCGCCCGTCGATGACGAGCAGCTCGCCGTCGCAGCCGTCGAGGGTGCCCAGGCCGAGGTCACCGTGCTGGAGCAGCTCCCCGATCGTCACGTCGCCGTCGAAGCGGCCGGCGAGCAGAGCGTCGATGGTGGACGTCTGAAAGAGGGCGTGGTCGCGCCGCTCGGGATGCAGCTCGGCGTGACGCACCAGGTCCACCTTCAGCGCGACGAGGAACTCCTCCTCGCTCACGGCCGGGAGCCTGATCGCCGCACGCATCGACCCTATCCTGCGGCCCCGGCCATCCTGGCGCCCGGCTCGGCTCCCGCTCTCAGGCATTGGCCGTGCAGAGAGCGCGCCCGACAGGATTCGAACCTGTGACCTTCGGTTCCGTAGGTCGGTGGTCTTTGGCGCTGTCAGTGCTCTTACGGTCGGGATGAAACCAAAATGCGACCATGGCGCGCCGGAACCTCATCCGATCACCTCTCTGACTTGGTCGAAGGAGCGGCCCAGAGCATGGGCGTAGTGGCCAATCATCGTCTGCACCGTGTGGCCGGCAATCTCGGCCAGGTCGGCGTCGTCGACACGCGCCGCCCGCAGGTGCGTCACGTACGAGTGACGCATCTCATGGGGCCTGACGTCGAGTCCTGACTTCTCCTGAGTTGGCGCCCAGACGTCCCGGTAGAAGTTGCGCTCCCACCAGACCCTGCCCGAGGGCGTCGGGAACAGCAGCGGGGTGTCGATCCGGGCCGGCCGCGCGCGGATCAGCTCGGTGAGCTGCCGCGGGGACGGCACGACGCGCCCCGCTCCCGGCTGCCCATGGTCGGTCTTGGTGCCGTCCTGGATGCGCCCGTTGTGTGCGGTGCGACGGACCTGGAAGAGCTGGCCGTCGAAGTCCTCGCGGTGGAGCGCGAGGACCTCCCCGAGCCGCATCCCGGTGTCGGCGAACGTGCGCAGCATCGCCTCGTAAGCACCCGACGCTCGAGCGAAGTCGTGCATCTGCTGGAAGGTGAATACGCGGACGGGGCGGGGGCGCTTGGTCACTCGAGGATCGTTGGAACGAACCGCCACGCCCTTGAACGGATTGACGTCAGCTACCTCATCGGTAATCGCGTCCTCGGTCATCACCGAGAGCGCCCTGATGATGTGGGTGGCGCCGAGAGCTGAACGGCGCTGCTCGGTCAAGAGGCTGTCGATCAGAGCGAGGGCGTGGCGACGCCGGAGATCGAGGTAGGCCCACTCGCGCAGAGGTAGTCCGTCGATCTCGACGCCCAGGGCCCGTGCGATCCGGTGCTCGTTGGTCCGCTGCGTTCGCTCGCTCCGGGGATGGAGCCGACCCCAGCGGGTGAAGTACCCGCCGACGTTCTCAATCCGTTCGGCGCGACCGTACGCGGCGTCAATCGCCGCCTGGGCTTCTCGCTTGCGCTTGAACGTGCCCACGCTCCTTCGGGCACCCGAGGAGTTCGTGTACCGAGCCACCCATACGACCCCACCGGAGGGGTTGACGCGGCGCAGGGGCGTTTCGCGGCGCGGGTTCATGCGGCCTCGTCTGTCT
>JALZII010000207.1 GCA_030860365.1 Actinomycetota bacterium | reverse complement strand
GGCCGAGGCCGCCCCGGAGGAGGCCGGCGAGCGCGACGCCGCCCGGGCCGACCCTCCCGGCAACGGCGCCTCCACGGGCGCCGGCAGCGCCGACCTGGCCGCGGCTCCCCCCGGTCCCGAAGGTGGGCCCGACCCCCACCTCGCGGTAGGCGCTCCGCCCGAGGAGGTCGGCCGCTCGGACGCCGTGCTGGAGGACGAGCCCGAGCTCGACGACGAGCTCGAGGACTACGACCCCGAGGACACCGAGCAGCCGCTCGACGGCGACGACGGCTACGCGCCGCCGGGCCGAATGGGCGAATCAGGCGACGAGGCCGACAGGAAGCGCCCGCGTGTCATACAGTTCCTGCTCAACAGCTGGGCCGAGCTCCAGCGAGTTGAATGGCCCAAGCGCCAGCAGCTGATCACGCTGACGTGGGTGGTCATAGGGTTCGTGATCATCGCCGGCGGCTTCCTGGGGCTGCTCGACGCGATCTTCTCGCAGCTCGTCCAAGCACTCCTCTAAGACAGGAAGTCCCTCCCCCGCAATGTTCCGCTGGTACGCCATCAACACCTATTCAGGGCACGAGAACAAGGTCAAGCAGAACCTCGAGCACCGGGTGTCCTCCCTCGGCCAGCAGCGAAACGTGCGCCAGGTGGTCATCCCCACCGAGCAGGTCCAGGAGCTCAAGGACGGGCAGAAGATCCAGAAGGAGCAGCGCACCATGCCCGGCTACCTGCTGGTCAACATGAACCTCACCGACGACTCCTGGGGCCTGGTCAAGAGCACCCCGGGCGTCACCTCCTTCGTGGGCGCCGACCAAAAGCCGGTGCCGCTCTCCCAGGTCGAGGTGGACCGCCTCCTGAACCGCGAGACCGCCGAGCGCCCCCGCACGCGCGCCCAGTTCTCGATCGGCGAGTCGGTCAAGGTGGTCTCGGGCCCGCTCTCGGACTTCAGCGGGGAGATCTCGGAGATCAACGAGGACGCCGCGAAGCTCAAGGTGCTCGTCTCTATCTTCGGACGAGAGACGCCGGTCGAGGTCGGCTTCGACCAAGTCAAGAAAGTCTAGGCAGCAGCGCCCGCGACCCATGGCCCGAAAAGTCCTCACACTCATCAAGCTCCAGGTCCCCGGCGGCCAGGCCAACCCGGCACCGCCGGTGGGTCCCGCCTTGGGGCAGCATGGCGTGAACATCATGGAGTTCTGCAAGGCGTTCAACGCCCAGACCCAGGAGGCCGGGGGCACCATCACCCCCGTCGAGATCACGGTCTACGAGGACCGCTCGTTCACCTTCATCACCAAGACGCCCCCCGCGGCGGTGCTGATCAAGCAGGCGATCGGCCTCGAGAAGGGCTCGGCCGAGCCCAACCGGGACAAGGTCGGCCGCATCAGCGAGGAGCAGGTGCGCCAGATCGCCGAGCAGAAGCTGGCCGACCTGAACGCCCACGACACCGACCAGGCGGCCAAGATCATCGCGGGCACGGCCCGCTCGATGGGCGTGGAGGTTTATCGGGAGGCGTGATGCCGATCAGCGACATCAGAGCGCGGGGCTGGATGCCCCGCGGAGGTAACCCATAATGGCCGGCAAGGGCAAGCGCTACCGCTCGAGCCTGATGAAGGTCGACCGCGAGCGTCGATACTCGCCGGCCGAGGCGGTCAAGCTCATCAAGGACTTCGGCGCCGCCAAGTTCGACGAGAGCGTGGAGGTGCATATCCGCACCGGCCTGAACGTCCGCCACGCCGACCAGCAGCTGCGCGGCACGATCTCGTTGCCCCACGGCCTCGGCAAGGACGTCACCGTGGCCGTGTTCGCCACCGGCGACAAGGCGCGCGAGGCCGAGGAGGCCGGCGCCGACCACGTGGGCGGCGAGGACCTCGCCGCGCAGGTGCAGGACGGCTGGACCGACTTCGACGTGGCCATCGCCACACCCGAGTTGATGCCGGTCGTCGGCCGCCTCGGGCGCGTGCTCGGGCCCCAGGGGAAGATGCCCAACCCCAAGGTGGGCACGGTGACCCAGGACGTCACGCGGGCGGTGACCGAGTCCAAGGCCGGCAAGATCGAGTACCGCACCGACCGCATGGCGATCGTGCACCTGCCGATCGGGAAGGCCAGCTTCGACGAGCAGGCGCTGCTGGAGAACTACGCGGCGCTGCTCGAGGAGATCCACCGCGCCAAGCCCGCCGTCGCGAAGGGCCGCTACCTGGAGACCGTGACCCTCACCACCACCATGGGCCCCGGCGTCCGCGTGGACCCGACACGAACACGCGGCGTGGTCGAGGAACTGGCTTCGTAAAACGTCTGAGCCCGGTCTGCGCTCCTCCCTGGGACGCCCGGCCTGCGCTCCTCCGTAGACCGATGAGCGAGCGGTGCTCGGCCAGGCCGACGCCCGGCCTGCGCTCCTCCGCAGACCGATGAGCGAGCGGTGCTCGGCCGGCCGACGCCCGGCCTGCGCTCCTCCGCTAGCCTGATCCGTTCGCCCCAGACCGCCGGCACTCAGTAAGCCCGGCGCAGGCCACCCATGAACAGAGACCGCAAAGCCGCAGTAGTAGACGAGGTCGCCGCCCAGATCGAGGCGTCGAAAGCCGTGTTCGCGGTCGATTACCGGGGCATCAGCGTGCCCCAGGCCGCGCAGCTGCGAACCCGCCTCAACGAGGCCGGCGCCGGCTTTCGGGTGGTCAAGAACACCCTCTCCATGATCGCCGCCGACAAGGCCGGGGCGCAGGAGCTGAAGGTCCTCCTAGAGGGTCCCACCGCCTTCACCTTCGTGCCCGAGGGCGGGGACGTGGCGCTGGCCGCCAAGGCGCTCGCCACCTTCCGCCGCGAGCAAGCCGTGCTGGCCTTCAAGGGCGGTCGCATGAGTGGCGAGGCGCTCAGCGCCGACGAGCTCGAGGCGCTCTCGCGCCTGCCTGCCCTGGACGTGCTCCACGGCCAGCTCGTGGGCGTCCTGGCTTCGCCCCTCACCGGCCTGGCCCGGGGGCTCAACGGCCTGGTCTCGGGCCTGGCGACCGCGCTGGGCCAGATCGCCGAGCAGGGCCTGGTGGGGGGCGCCGCGGCGCCGCCCGAGCCCGAAGCCCCCGTGGAGGCCGCCGCTGAGGGGGCCGCCGCGGAGCCCGCCGCAGAAGAGCCCGCCGGGGAGGAGCCCGCCGCAGAAGAGCCCGCCGCAGAAGAGCTCGCCTCCGAGCCGGAGACGACTCCAGAGGAGCCCGACAGCGGCTCCGACGACACCGAACCCACAGACGCGCCCGCCGAGGGCGCCACTACCGACAGCGAGGAGGCCTAGATGCCTACAAAGGAAGAGTGGATCGACGAGCTCAAGGGCATCTCTGTCCTGGAGCTCTCCGAGCGGATCAAGGCCCTGGAGGAGGCCTTCGGGGTCTCGGCGACCGCGGTGGCCGCGGCCGCTCCCGCCGCGGCCGGGC
>JALZII010000268.1 GCA_030860365.1 Actinomycetota bacterium | reverse complement strand
ACCCAGCACGTAGCGCTCTCCGGCCCGCCCGCGCTCGGCGGCGGCCGCGTGGCCGGCCGCCACGTCGCGCACATCGACGATGTCCACGTCGCCGTCCACCACCGCGGGCAGGCGGCCGCGCAGGTAGTTCGCGATCGTGCGGGTGGAGGTCTCCCCCCGAAAAGCCGGGTCGACGGGCGGGCCGAGCACGTAGGACGGGTTCACGCTGACCACATCCACCCCCAGGCGCGCGCCCGCCGCCAGGCCCTCGGCCTCGCCTTCGTGCTTGGTGTCGGCATAGGTGAGGTCGAGCCGGCCTCCCCGATAGACCTGCTCCTCGTCGCCGATCTCGCCGCGCTCAACGGGTCCGATGCCCGCGACGCTGCCGGTGAGCACCACTCGCGACACACCCTCGGCCGCGGCCGCTTCCACCGCCAGGCGGGGAGCGAGGGCGTTGGTGCGCCAGACCCGGTCGGCGGGCCTGGCGCCCACCATTCCCGCCGTGTGGAAGACCAGGTCGCAGCCGCGCATCGCCCTGCGCAGGGCAGCGCGGTCCAGCACGTCGGCGCGCACCGGCTCGACATCGAGGCTCGCGAGGCGGTCGAGGCGCTTGTCCGAGCGGTAGGTCGCGCGTACGACCTCGCCGCGCTCGGAGTAAAGGCGAGCCACGTGGCCGCCGATGAAACCGGTGGCGCCTGTGACGCAAACGGTCACGATCTGCGTACTGCCGGGTACAACTTCCGTATCGAGCGGGTGTTCGTGTCTACGTACACTGAGCCGGCCCACCGTAGACCAATGCGATCTCGCTTCCTCCTAATCTCCATCGTCGGTGGGCTGCTGGCCACCCCGGCTGCCTCCGCGGCCGAGTACGCGCCCGGCGAGGTGATCGTCAAGTACCGCGGCGGCACCACCGCCGCCCAGCGCACCGATCTCCTGCGCGACTCCGACACCAAGCTCGACAAGCGTCTGCCGGGCGACTCTCGCGAGCTCGAGATCCGCGACGGTGACACGGTCCCCGAGAAGCTCGCCGAGCTGCGCCGCGACCCCGACGTGGAGTACGCGGTGCCCAACTTCATCGCCCGGGCGAGCTTTCGTCCCAACGACCCCGGCTACGGGCGGCAGTGGAACCTCGGCGATGGGTTCGGGATCGGGATGCCCGGCGCCTGGGACCGCGCGAGCCTTCTCGGCGCCCCGGGCGGGCAGGGCGCCACCGTGGCGGTGCTCGACACCGGCGTCGCCTACCGCCGCACCCGGCGCTTTCGCCGCGCGCCCGACCTCAACGGCTTCGTGCGCGGCTACGACTTCGTGGACCGCGACCGCAGGCCCGACGACGAGAACGGCCACGGCACCCACGTGGCCGGCACGCTCGCCCAGACGACCAACAACCGCATCGGCGCCGCGGGCATCGCCCACCGAGCGAGGATCATGCCCGTGCGGGTGCTCAACTCGGCCGGCGAGGGAGAGGCCGGGACCATCGCCCGCGCCCTGCGGTGGACCGCGCGCCGACGGCCCGACGTGATCAACCTCAGCCTCGAGTTCACCCCGGAGATACGCGCCGCCGAGGTGCCCGACGTGATCTCAGCGCTGCGCTACGCGCGCCGGCGCGGCGTGACCGTGGTGGCCGCGGGGGGCAACCTGGGTGAGGACAACCAGATCTCTCTGCCCGCCCGGGCACGCGGGGTGATCGCCGTGGGCGCCACCACGCACCGCGGCTGCCAGGCCGCCTACTCCAACGAGGGGGGCGACCTCGACGTGGTCGCTCCCGGCGGCGGCGAGGACGCCGCGCCCGGCGCCAACCCCTACGACACCGCGCTCTGTCGGCCCAGTAGGCGCGGGCGCTGGATCTACCAGCAGACCTACACCTCGGGCCTGCGCCGGTTCGGGCTCCCGCGCGGCTACGAGGGCACCTCCATGTCCGCCCCGCACGTGAGCGGGATCGTGGCGCTGGTCCGCGCCACGCGGCGCCTGGGCACGCGCAGGCCGAGCCCCGAGGCGGTGGAGGAGCACATCGAGCGCACCGCGCGCGACGCCGGCCCACCCGGCTTCGACCCGCGGTACGGCCACGGGCTGGTGAGCGCGGCGCGCGCGCTCGCGCCCTGACCGCGGCCGGGGCGCTCAGGTGGTACGGATGATCATCACGCTGCAGGGAGCGTGGTGGGAGACCTTGTTGGGCACGCTGCCGAGCAGGAAGCGCTTGGCTCCGGTCATGCCCTTGTTGCCGACCACGATGAGGTCGGCGCCCTGCTCTTCGGCCACGTCGAGGATCGCGTCGGCTGGGTCGCCCTCGCGGGCGTAGCGCTCGACCCTCAGCCCCTGCTCCTCGAGCGGCGCGCCGGCCTCCTTCAGCGCCGCGTCCACGTCCTCGCGCGCGTTGACCATCCACTGGGCGTCGGGAGGCACCTGCCGGCGCTCGTCGCGGAGCCGGCGCTCGGGCACCGGCTCGTAGGCGCTCACCAGGTGCACCGTCGCGTCGACGGTCCTGGCGAGCTCGGTCGCCTGGCTGACCGCCTCCTGGGCAGTGGTGAAGCCGTCGGTGCCACCACTGTCGATCCGAACATGGCGCTCCTGAAGTCCGCTTGGGTCGGGCACTATAGGCCCGGCTGCCACGACCGGGCCGGTTTCCTTAGAGTCGTCCGGGTGAGCGATCCCACGCGCTGCCTCGCGGTCGACGACCATCCCACGGTCCGCCAGGGGCTCTCGCTGCTGTTCGACGAGCACGACGATCTCGACCTGGTGAGCGAGGCCGAGAGCGGCGAGGAGGCGCTCGACGCCGTCGCGCGACACGACCCCGAGGTCGTGATCATGGACGTGCGCCTGCCGGGCATCGACGGCATCTCGGCGGTCAAGCGCATCGCCCAGAGCTTCCCCGAGGTCAAGACGGTGATCTTCTCGGCCTACGGCGACAAGCGTCTGCTATCGGACGCCATCTCCGCGGGGGCGCGCGGCTACGTGATGAAGTGCTCGCCCCCGGAGGATCTCGTGCGGGCCGTGCGCACCGTGGCCTCGGGCCGCCCGTTCGTCGATCCCTCGCTGTCCCCTGCGCTCATCACGACCGAGCCCACCTCCGACGCTCCGCTCTCCGAGCGCGAGCGCGAGATCCTCCAGCTCCTGGCCGCAGGCCTGCACACCGAGAAGGTGGCGGAGCGGATCGGCCTGAGCGCCGAAACCGTGAAGTCCGACACCAAGCGGGCCATCCAGAAGCTCGAGGCCGACACCCGGGTCCACGCCGTGGCCATCGCGCTGCGCAAGGCCCTGATCGAGTGAAGGGGATCCCGCCCTTCTGGATGGCGATGCAGGTGCTCATCGTGGTCTGCGTGCTGATCTCGGCGGTGATCGCCGTGGTCAAGCTGTAGGCAGCGACGGCACCCAGGCGGCGGTCTCCGGGCTGCGCGACGAGGCAGCCAAGGCGCAGGCGTTCGCCGCGCACGTCCCGATCGAGCACGCCGAGGCAGCGGTTGCCTCGGCCGCGGGCCTGGCGCCCGGTGGGCCGGGCCCAGGTCCGGCCGCGCCCGGTGGTCTCGGCCCCAAGGAGCCCGGCCCCACCCCCGGTCCACCGGCCGGCCGCTGATCGACCGCGCCCTTTACTCGGAGGAGGCGATCAACACCTCCTTGGCGTAGTGGTCGCTGATCAGGTCGGCCGTGGGCAGGCCGGGCAGCTGGAGCGAGTTCCCCGTGTAGAGGCGCGCGGCGACCGGCGCGAAGCCCGCTGCGAGGACGTAGTCGATGGGGGATCGCCCGCCGGGGTGCGCGGCGGCGGCCCCCATGTCGCTCAGCCCCTCGAACAGCCGGCGGATCGCCGCGTCCGCCGGGTGATCCGGTCGCCTCGGCTCCTCGGCCGCGCGGGTGTTGAGGTCCCCGGCCAAGATGACCGGCCCGCGCCGCCGGGCCGCGTGGACTCGCTCGAAGAGGTCCCTGACCTGCTCGAGGCGGAGGTCGGCGTCGCCCGAGATGTGGGTGTTGAAGATCGAGAAGACCCGCTGCGTGCGCTCGTCGCGGACCCGCGCCTCGCTCCACATCCGCAGCTCCCCCAGCTGGCGATGGTTGGGGCGCGTCCCCCCGCGCAGCCGGCGCCAGAGGGCCTTGCCCATCGCCACGACCTGGGCGCGGACGAAGTAGTGAGAGCGCGCACCGAGGACCGCGAAGCGCTCGGGGATGAGGAGCGCGTTTCCCTGACCGGGCCGTCGTTTCTGCACCAGCCGGAAGCGCCCGGCCCTGGCCGCCTGCTCGAGGGCCTTCGCCTGCTCGGCGCCCACCTCCTGGAGGGCCAGGATCGCCGCCTCGGGCAAGCCAGCGAGGATCTCCCGGTAGAAGGGAAGCTCGAGGAACGCCCGCTGCTCGGTCTTGATGCGCGGATTTCCTACCGCGGTGTTGAAGGTGATGACGCGGAACGGCTCAGCCACTCCTAGCGACATCCTAAGACCGTCAGACCAGCGTGCGCTTGACCCAGTCGAGGGTCTCGTCGGCCCAGCCGAGGATGTTCAGACCGGCCAGGAGGTTCTGCGGCGGCTGGCGGACGAGGGAGTCGCGGAGGATCAGGCGATCGAAGTCCACTGCGACCGGGTCGGAGCGCAGCGCGCCACTTCCGTGGGCGAACTCGACGCCGGCCAGCCGCATCACGTTGATCATCTCTTGCGCGATGAGCCCGTACCCGACGGTCGTCGGGTGCACTCCGTCCAGTGAGAACAGGCCACCGCTGGCCCGGCCACCCTTGCCATCGCCGGTCAGGAACGTGGAGTCCGGCACGGGGTCGAGCGCCTTCAGCGCCGGTGGCAAGGGGTATGGCGTCCACCAGGTCGGCCGTGCGTTGGGATCGGTGATGTAGCGGCGCGAGGCGAGCCGGTCGAGGAGGCCCGCGATGTCGAGGAGGTACCAGTTGCGCTTCGCGCCGTCCGCTCCGTCCCGTGCCTCGTCCACCGTCTGCTGAATCGCGTCGTTGTACATGTCGATCGCGCAGTCGACGGCCCGCGCCTGCGCACCGGTTATGTGCCGGTCCTGCGCCGGGGAAAAATCGGCCTCGTCCACCCAGGGCCGGCAGTAGTAGGGGAAGTACCGAGAGCCGGGGGCGAGCTTACGACCGACACCGCGGGCGATCGGGCTCACCGTTACGTGCGGGACCGTGCACCAGATGACGTGGCGGGCTTCGATCGCCCTGACGGCCTCGACGACCTCGGCGAGCTCGGCCTTGAAGTGCTCGGGGCGCCATACCGTGTAGGCGTCCTTCTTCCGGGGGTCGCGAAAATCGTCCTCACTCCAGGCGACCCGTAGGTCGGTCACCGCTCGCAGGGCGTTATTGGCGCCGAGGAACACGATAAGCGTCTCGATGCCGCATTCGATGGAGTCGTCGTGGTCCTTACCCAGTTCGGTGGCGGCTTGGAAGAGGCTCATCTGCCTCGTGCGTTCGGACCAATGGGGGTAGACCCGCAGTGCGGCCCGCTCGCCGTTGTTCTCCACGATCTGGCTGAGCACGTCGTCGTTGGGGGCCTCGATCGCTTCCTCGCAGCTCGCGGCGGTCTTTCCCAGAGCGTCGCGCAGGTCCCAGCCGTAGACGGCGAGGCAGTGGTTGTACGCCGACAGGAGCGGTGCGGTCTGGCCGGGGCCGCGCTCCCAGTAGTCCTCGACTTCGTCCATGAACTCCCTGGCCCGGAACAGCGCCAGGGGGAGCTCCCAGACGCTCACCTTCGACCCGAAGCGCTCCTCGAGGTCGCGGAGCAGCAACTCGATGTTGAGCGGCAGGCCGCCGTGGCCGGTGTAGCGGGGATACCGGTACTCGTCGAACCAGCCGAGCTCCTTGGCGATGATCGCGGCGTAGGAGATATCGGTGTTGACCACGGCCCCGCTCTGGAAGCCGTGCGTCAGTGAGTCGCCGATAGCCACCACCCGGTGCTGGGGCGTTCCCTCGGCCTCGATCGGAACGAGCCGTCCGAGCGTGGGGTCGAACGCCGGAACCCGCGGATCCTCCACCACGCGCTTCTTGACCTCGTCAGGCGTGCCCTCCGGAACTAGGTCGTCGGCGCTGCCCGGCATGTGTGCCCCCGAACTGGGCCGCCTCGGGTGGCGGCATCAGGCCGATCATGGTCGGGCGGCCAAACGGTGTCAATGCCCGCCCAGGCGTGGGTCATCCATTTCCAGCAGGGAGGGCCACCGATGGTCATCCGTGGCGCGGGTGCCCGACCGTGCTTGGTTCTACTAGGTGAAAGGTCGTGAAGCTCGGCGAGGCCCTGGCGCGGCGAAGTGACCTATAGAAGCGGATGGCCCAGCTGAGCGTGCGGCTGCGCGAGAGCGCTGTGGTGCAGGAAGGGTCCGAGCCACCGGAGGCCACCGGACGAGCTCCTGGGAGAAGGTCGACCGGCTCGCCGACGAGCTCCAGCGGCTGATCGCGGTGATCGATCAGACGAACTCCTCGACCCGTCTGGCGTCGGGGGTGACGCTGACCGAAGCCCTCGCACGGCGGGACGTGCTGGCGCTGCGCCATGGCGTCCTTCACCACACGGCGGGGGCGGGCGCCCAAGCTCAGGGCCGCTGCGGGCGCTCAGAGATCCGGGTGGTGCGGCTCATCGACGTCGCGGCCATTCGCGCGCGGCTCAGCACCCGGTTGTGCGTTGTGACCGTGCCCGGTGCCGGAGTCACGGTGCGGGGCGTGACGGTGCGGGTAGGGATTTGAAC
>JALZII010000192.1 GCA_030860365.1 Actinomycetota bacterium | reverse complement strand
GCCTCAGGCTCGGCCGCGGGGGGCGGCGGAACAGGGGTCGGCTCAGGCGCAGGGGCCGGAGGCACGGGGGTCGCGTCGGGCTCGGGCCCAGGCGCCGGAGGAACGGCAGTCGGCTCGGGCTCGGGCGGGCGCGCAGGCGTCGTCGCGGCGCCTGCGCTGGGCTCGGGCCGCAGCTCAGGTGGAGGCGCGGGCGGGGGAGCGGCCGGCTTCTCGAGCGTCGGTTGCAAGCCGTCCTCCAGGTCGCGCACGAGCTGGGCCGCCGACCGAGGCCGGTTATCCGCCATGTCGGCCATGCCCTGCTTGAGCACGTCCGAGGCCTCGCGCGGTGCCTCGGGCCAGGCCTCAGTCAGGTCGGGCGGCGGCTCGTTGGCCACCTGGTACACGATCGCCATGGGGCTCTCACCGGTGCGCGCCCGGCGGCCGGTCAGCGCCTCGAACGCGACGGTGGCCAACGAGTAGATGTCGGCTGCCGCGCCCACCTGCTCGCCGGCCAGCTGCTCCGGAGCCATGTAGGCGGCGCTGCCCAGTGCGGTGCCACTCGTCGTCACCCTCGTGAGGTCGACCCCGGTGGCCACCCCGAGGTCGGCCAGCTTCACCGAGCCGTCGCGGCCGATCAGCACGTTCGCGGGCTTGATGTCGCGATGCACCACGCCGTTCTCGTGGGCATGGTCGAGCGCGTCGGCCAGCGGCTTGAGCACCTCGAGCGCCTGCGCGGGCGAAAGCGGCCCGCGGCGGATCACCTCGGCGAGCGTCTCGCCGTCGACGTACTCGAGCACGAGGGTCGTGACCCCGTCCTCTGCGTCCTCGACGACGTCCAACACCTTCACCACGCTCGGATGGTTGAGCGAGGCGCCGAGACGGGCCTCGCGCTGGAAGCGCTCGGCGATCCCCGGAGCCAGGCCGGAATGCATGCGCTTGAGCGCGATCGGGCGCGCGAGGCGCTCGTCCTCGGCCAGGTAGACGCTCGCCATGCCGCCCGACCCGAGCCGGCGCACCACGCGGTACCGCCCGCCGATCAGCCGGCCTTCCATGCGCATGAGGAAAGCACCTCTCGCCACGGGCGCCCTGGGCTGGCGGCAGTCGGGGGCATCTGGCGCGCTCGAGCGGTGGCTCGGTTCCGCCGAGCTCCCGTGCGAGTTTCGGAAGGCCCTCCTGGCTTACGGGGGTCGGGGATCGGCGACCGCGAGCGCACGCAGTAGGCGCCGCCGCGCGGGGCAGCCCCTCCCGCTTGTGCCGACAGTCGGCAGCCCTCGGCCGGCTTCCAGTGCGTTACGCGACAGGCACTCCACGTCCACACGACCCCGCGGAGCGGATACCTTCGTGCCAATGGACCACGGACGACCTGATGACCCCGTAGCCGATGCCGTCTACTACACACTGTTCAAGGTGGCGTCGATCGCCGACCTCTCCGGAGACGAGAAGGCCGTGGAGTGGACGCGCCGGGCACTGGAGAGCCCGGATCTGGTGAAGGGGCTGGCCGATGGCACTCGCCGCGCCACGGACGACCGCCCCGACGTCGTCTAGCGGCAGCCGAGCAGCCTGCTGATGGGGGGGCACCGGCGGGGCGCCGGCGCCGGCGCGGTTGTGGGCGGCGTGGTGGATTGCGGCGTGGGGGGTGGTGAGGCCTCTCTCTGCCCCGGCCTTCTTCGCCGCCTGCGCGGCCGCGAGGGCTTGGTCGGCCGACCCTTCTTCGCCGAGGGGGGGACCGACCGGCGTCGGGCGCGCGAGGGTGACCGATGCCGAGGACGGTCGTCCGAGCGGCCGTCGCCGGCCCTGCGGCCTCCGCGGCCGAGCTTGCGGCGCTTCTGCTTCTTGCGCCGACGCTCGGCGGTCAGTTGCCGACGGACCGAGGCCCCGTTGGCGGCGTCGAACTCGGCCACAAGGGTGTAGTCCAGGGGGCAGTTGGGGCAGAAGCCGTCGCGCTGCCACGCCTGCGCCCGCGCAAGGACCTGATTGGCGTAGGTGACGCCGAACAGGTCGTGCCCGTAGTAGCTGTAGGCCGCCCACCACCCGCCGGAATGCAGCGAGGAGCCGGCCCCCGAGTCGCTGAGCAGCGAGCCGGCGGCCATGATCGCGTCGAAGTCGTCATAGATCGAGGGGTGAGAGCGCGTGCGGTGCGGGTAGCTCTTGGGCCGACGCCCGGCCCGGAACGCCTGGCGGTAGCTCTCCCACGTGCTGACGGGCCCGTTGGTGACATTGAACTGCATCGGGCCGGCGCAGCAGCCAAAGTCGTTGAGCCCGCGGTAGGTGCCCGCCACCGTCGAGAACGCCGTCTCCTGGTGATGGATCGAGGCGATCAGCCGCCAGTTGACGGCGTATACCCGTTCCGCCTCGCGGTACAACGGCAGGAATCCCGCCGCGGCCTTCGCCGAGACGCGGCTGTGGGCAGTGCCGCGGTAGTACGCCGCCCCCCCGCGACGCGGTCGGCGCCCGCGGTTCTCGGCCATCCCCTTCAGGGCCGCTGTCGCCGACGCAAACTGAGGCGCGCCAGCCGCCTGCAGCGGCACCACGGATCCGGAGGGGCCTTTCGCCGACTGATGCGACGACCCCGCCGCCATCCCCAGGGCCATGGCAGCGCCCGCCAGCACGACGACCACAGTCAGCGGCCCGCGGCCAAGCCGGCGCGCGACACGAGGCAGGGACCAATCCGGCAGCCGCATCGCCGGCAGTCTGCCAGAGCCGCCCTGCGAATAGACGCGGTTCAGGCGACAGCCGCGGGTGCGGAGGCGCCCGCGCGGCGTCTGCGTTACTCCGGAACCTTGCCGCCGCCGACGATCCGTTGAACAACGCGGTAGCCGATCAGTGCACGCCTGGTCTTGCTCTCATCGAGGAATCCGACGAGTTGACATTGCTCGTCACGGGCCTCCGGGCGGTGCAGGGTTCTCTGGCTGCGGAGCGGGCTTCTCGGGCTGCGGAGGTTCGCCCCCCGTCCCCGGCGCTTGCCCGCCGCCGGGGTCTTGACCAGTGCCATCGGCTCCGGGGCCCTGATCGCCTTCCTGGCCCTCAGGCTGAGCTTGTTTCTTGAGGGCGGGATCGACCGCCTTCGGGAGCTCCTTGCACCCGGGCAGGGCCGGGTTTTGCTGGCACTTCTGCCTGAAGTCCTTGATAGCGACCTGCAGCTGAGCGCACTGGAATTGCTGCGGGTTCTTGACGCAATCCGCCTGCACGACTCCGCAGTGGGGCTGCGATGGAGACTGGATGCACTGTCGCCGTAGACGATAGGCCTTTAGCTTCGGGTCAACCACGCAGTCCTTCTGCAAAGGATCCGCAGCACACTTCGCATTCAGGTCACGTAGTCGCTTCAGACACTCCTGCTTCGGAGTCGTTTCGAGCTTGAGGCAGTTGGCCAGAATCTCCGTCTGGTCGATGTAGGACGCGCAACCGCTCGTCCCAGCCTCGACCCCCTGGATTGCGTCGAAGCAGACGGTCGAGTCGCAGGCCGGGTTGAGCGGATTCGCGTCGCATAACTTGCGTGCCTTCTCGTACTCGGTCTTGCACTTCTCCAGGCTCCCCTTGTCCTTGCGGCACTTCTCGAGCTCCGCCTTCGACGCCGCGATCGGGTCTATGACCACCGGGCCCGTCTTGATCGGCGGGGGCTTGGGCTCGGGCCGATAGCACTTGCCCTCACACGGCGGGGGCGGGCGGTAGTTGGCCGGGCAGTTGATGCACTTCGTCTGCTTTTCGAGCTCGACCGGCTCGGTGAGCGGATTGCCGCAGCGACAGCGCACGACGGGCTTTCCCTCCTCGTCGACGAGCACCGCGGTGCCCTTGGGGAGAACCGCCTGATAGGCCTTGGCCGATCCGTCGGTGTAGGAGTGGTTTGTCACCTGGGTGTCCCGCGTGAGGGTCGACGGGCGGAGCTTGCGGATGTAGTCGCCGACGGCCTGCGGGTCGTCGTCGACCCCCGCCGCGTCGGCCCAGGCCGAGAGCTTGGCGGGGTCGGCGGCGAGCTCTTGGACCAGCTTCTCGCGATCGCAGACGGTGTTATCTCCGGTGCCGCCGAAGGCGCCGGGCTTCGGCTCCTCTCCGGGCTGACTCTCGGAGCCGCTGGAGGCGGAGGGATCGCTGGACTTGGGGGTGGAAGACCCGCTGGACCCGGGGGTGGAAGACCCGCTGGACCCGGGGGTCTCGGTGCTCGACGACTCGCTGGAGGAGCTCGAGGCGGAGGAGCTCGTACCACTCGAAGCGGAGCCGCTCGACGTCTTGGGGACGTCGGTCGGGGCCGTGAACGGATCGGGCCCAGATTCTGAGACGTTCTGGAAGCGGACCTCGTCGGCGCTGCTGCCCCCGCAGCCGATCAAGAGGGCGACCGCTGCGACTCCGACTACGACGGCGAGGGCGATGAAGGACTTCTTGGATTGGCCCACGGGTTCCTCCTGCCTGGGGTCCCGGCTGACCCGACCCTATGCCACCTTGCGGCGCTGCGCAAGGTTGGGGCGATCGAGGATGTGCGAGCGACCTCAGGAAAGCAAGGAGCCCGCCTGAAGCGGGCTCCTCACTGCGCTCTCATGTCGGTGCTTCGACGCTCTACTCGGCCGGCTGTGCCCTGACCACCCTGCTGTAGGCCTTGGCGCACTTGCGGGTCGCCTTCACGTAGGCGTAGAGCTTGCCGTGGCTGCGCCCACCCGGGGTCCCCCGGACAGGAAGAAGCCCGCCGTTCGGCGGGCTTCTCACTGGGGGAACGGTGTGCGAGCTGTCCGCTCTAGTTCTCCGAGCGGACCGACTTGCTGACGGCCTTCTTGCACTTCTTGGTGGCCTTCACCACGGCGTAGAACTTGCCGCTCTCATCCGTGTTGATCGACCACATGGAGTCGGGGCCGTTCGGCTGGGCGGTGTCGCTGCCGATCTTCCGGTCCTTGCGGGTGTTCTTCTTCGTGCCCTTCTGCTTGAAGAGGACGACCTTGCGGCCGGACTCGCAGGACTCCTTGCTGCTGGTCACGTGCCCGAAGAAGCCGATGGACTGGGCCTGGATCGAGACCCTGGCTCCCGTGGCGGCGTCGGCCGTCTCGGCGGAGCCGAGCGAGGTGACGCCCAGCGAGGCGACGGCGAGGGCGGTGGCGACGAACTTGGTGGTGGCGGTGCGGGTCATTGTTTCCTCCTGGTGGGTGGGGTGAATCCGATGGGAGGAGTCTGCGTTGGGGGCGCCGTGCCGGCTAGAGGGCCAAGGGGTGATCCGGCCCCACCCGAGGTGGTGCCTTTCCCCACCCTTGGTGGTGCTTTCGCTAGCGGCTGATGCGCGTGACGCTGTCGTCGCCGAAGGACGCAACCCACACGCGGGTCTCCTCGACGGCGATCCCCACCGGCTGGGCCCCGACCTTCTTGCGCTCGGCCACACGGCCCTCGCGGTCGATGCGGATCGCCTGGCCCGCCCCCGAGAGCGTGACCCACACGCCCTCGGCCCCCGCCGCGGCCACTTCGCGAGGGCCGCCGCCCACCTTGATCGGAGCCTGCGCCTGCCGGCCTGTGCGGGCGTCGATGCGGCTCACGGTGCCATCGCCGCTGTTGGCCACCCAGACGTCGCCGCCGGAAACGGCCACGCCGCGCGGTTCGGCCCCCACGCCGATCGCCTCGCCCTGCTGGGTGCCCGAGCTCGAGCTCAGGCGCACCAGGGCGCCGCGCTCGCTGTCGGTGACCCAGACGCTGCCCGGTCCGGTGGCCACGCCGATCGGTGAGCCGCCGAGGAGGGTGGTTCCGCCCGGCCGCCCGCTGGCCGCGTCCAGGCGGCTGAGGCTGCCTTCGCCGGCGTTGGCCACCCACACCGAGCCGTCGCCCGCCGCGATGCCCTCCGGCGCTTTGCCCACCTCGATCGGTGGTCCTCGCGACTGGCCCGAGGTGTCGTCCACCCGGCTCACCGTGCCGTCGCCGGTGTTGGTCACCCAGACCGATCCCTTCGCGCTGGTCACGCTGTCGGGATTGCTGCCCACCTGCACGGCCTCGCCCGGGCTGCCCGAGCGCGCGTCGATCGGGGTGAGCGTGCCGGCGCGCGCACTCGCCACCCAGGCCTTGCCCCCCGCCACGGTGACGCCGTCGGGACCGCCCGCCACGGGAATCGTGCTGGTGCTCCCGCTGCTGCGCTTGGGCTTCTCGCCGCCGCCACCGGCATCGTCACCGCCCCCACCACCCCCCAGCGAGAGAATCAGGAAGACGGCGGCGGCCAGGGCGACGAACAGCCCGATCAGCGGGGCCACGGGCAGCAGCTTCTTGCCCTCGCCCTTCGCGGGCTTGATCGCGCCCGTGGTGGGCAGGGCCTCGGCCGAGGCCACGGTGGGCGGCCCCGGGCTCGGGCCCCCCGGAGGTCTCGTCTCCTGCGCCGGGGTGGCGTCCACAGCCGACGTCGTGGACCCCGCCAGCGCGCCCGCCTCCGCGTAGCGCTCGCCGGGGTCCTTGGCCATGCAGCGCTCGACCACGTCCACCAGCGCCGGCGGCACCCCCGGGCGCAGCTCGCGCAGCGAGGGAACCGGCGCGTTGGCGTGGGCGAGCATCTTCGCCACGTCGGAGTCGCGCGGGAACGGCACTTCGCCGCTCAGCGACTCGAACAGCATGCAGCCGAAGGCATAGACGTCGCTCCGGGCGTCACCGCGGTCGCCCTCCAGGCGCTCAGGAGCGAGGTAGTCGACCGTCCCGACCACCGCGCCGGTCCGGGTCACGCCGCCGGTGGCGGCCATCTCGCGCGCGATGCCGAAGTCGGTGAGGTAGGCGTGCTCGTGGCCGTCCTCGTCGTCGGAGACCACGAGCACGTTGGCCGGCTTGACGTCGCGGTGCACCA
>JALZII010000161.1 GCA_030860365.1 Actinomycetota bacterium | reverse complement strand
ATGCTCACGCTGCTCGGCGGCCGGCAACGCACAACGCAGGAGTACGAAGAGCTCCTTGCCGACGCGGGCTTCGTGCTCGAGCGCGAAATCGATACCCGCACAGCAGGTTCGTCGGCTGGCGGCGCAGACCATCATGGCGAGAACATCGGCACGACTGACTCGCACGCGCTATTTGTCGAACTCGATCCATGCTCACTGGGCGTTTCGGCTGCGTGGAGTCATAATCAGCATTATCGAGCATTGTGCGGCTGACTACGCCACAGGCAGCTTCATGCTCCTCCGGGGTGTCGTCGGTCAGCTCGGTGTCACGGGTTCGGTCACGGCCTTGTCAGGGGTTCGGTCACGTGGATGTCAGTGGGACCCGGCGTGAGCGTCCCGACCTTCCTCGAGACTCGCCGGGATCGTCGCTGCCCACCGTCAGCACCCGCCTCGGCATAACCAGCCGCTCGGCATGAGACCCGTTATGCCGAGATCGGCATAATGGTTCTTACGGGACATCTTCGGCCGCGCCGACTCGACACCGTCGCCCGGGCGGCTCGGCGGTTCGGCTTGCGGGACGCACCGTTCCGGGTCCAGGGACGATCCTGCGTGCCTACGCCTCCGCGAGGCGGGTCGCCGCCGCCTTCCACGAGGCGGCGATCCTCGCTCCCGGAGCGAGCGCGAGACCTTCGACGCCCGCCTGGGTGACCTCGGCGATGATCGGCTGGCCGGCGTCGAGCCCCACCCGCACGCGGTTGCCCACCGCGGTCACCGAGACGACCTCGGCAATCAGGCGGTTCTGCGCCGATCCCGCCGGATGGCTGCCCGCGGGCAGCAGCGCGATCTCCCACGGAAAGACGCTGACGGCGACCCGGCCGTGGCCCTGGTCCGTGCTCAGGACAGTCGTCTCGCCGCCATCGAGGTCCACGAGGGTCAGGCCCTCAGGGCCAGGGCGGGCCTCCCCCATCAGCACGACCGCTCCCGTGAAGTCGGCGACGAAGGCCGAGGCGGGGGCCATCGCCAGCTCCGACGGCGTGCCGCGCTGCACGACCCTTCCTGCGTCGACCACACCGACCTCTTCGCCGAAGAGCGCCGCCTCGGCGAAGTCGTGGGTGACCAGCAGCGTGGGGACGGCGGCCTCGCGCAGGATGGCCGCCAGCTCGCGCCCCGCGCTCGTGCGGGTCCGAGTGTCCAGCGCCGAGAGCGGCTCGTCGAGCAGCAGCGCCCGCGGCTCGCGCGCCAGCGCCCGGGCGAGGGCCACCCGCTGGCGTTCTCCGCCCGACAACGTGCGCGGATGGGCGTCCGCGCGCGAGGCCAGACCGAAGCGCTCCAACAGCTCGTGCGCCGTGCGACGGCGCTGTGCGCGCGGGAGGCCGCGCAGCGGATAGGCCACGTTCTGCCACGCCCGCAGGTGGCCGAACAGCGCGTAGTCCTGGAAGACGTAGCCGCAGCGCCGGCGCTCGGGCGGGACGTTCACGCCGCGCTGCGTGTCCAGCCAGACCTCGTCACCGCAGGTCACGTGGCCGCGATCGGGACGCACCAGTCCTGCCGCGACGCGCAGCGTCGTGGTCTTGCCCGCGCCCGACGGGCCGGCCAGCGCGAGGCAGGCTCCGGCCCCCACCTCGACGTCCAGCGCCAGGTCGAAGTCCCCCAGGCGCGTGTGGGCCTCAACGCGCAGCAACGGCACCGAAGGCGGGCGAGCCGGCCAGGAGCTTGACCGACAGGAGGATCGTGGCCGACAGCGCGACGAGCACGGCCGACAGCGCCAGCGCCCCGGTGAAGTCGACCCCGAACCGCGCGAGGATGGCCAGCGGGGCGGTCTGGGTGATGCCCTGGAAGGAGCCGGCGAAGATCAGCGTCGCGCCGAACTCGCCCAGCGCGCGGCCCCACGCCAGGGCGGTCCCCGAGAGGAGGCCGGCCCGTGCCGTGGGGATGGCCACGGCCAGGAACGTGCGCCCCTCGTCGGCGCCCAACGTGCGCGAGGCCGCCAGCAGCGTGGGGACGATCGAGGCGAAGGCCGCCTGCGCCTGGCGGATGTAGAACGGGCTGGCCA
>JALZII010000120.1 GCA_030860365.1 Actinomycetota bacterium | reverse complement strand
CTAACCGTCGAGCGCGAGCTGCTGGTAGGCGATCGACTGGAAGGACAGCCGGTGCAGTGGCGAGATGCCGTGCACCTTGATCGCCGCGCGGTGCTCGGGCGTCGAATAGCCGACGTTGGTGTGGAAGTCCCAACGGGGATGGCGCTCCGCGGCGCGCCTCATGTAGCGGTCGCGAGTCACCTTGGCGAGAACAGAGGCTGCGGCTATCGCCGCGCTGCGGCAGTCGCCGTCCACCACCGCCCGCTGCTCGTACGGCAGCTCGCCGACCCTGAATCCGTCGACGAGGCAGACCGTTCCCTCACACCCCACCGCGAGCAGGGCAGAGCGCAGCGCGTCCAGGTTCGAGCGGTGCAGGCCGTAGCTGTCGATCCGGCGTACGCAACGGCTGACCACCGTCGCCTTGGCCGCCGCGCGCACCACCAGGGGGTAAAGCTCCTGGCGCCCCGCCTCGGTGTGCTGCTTGGAGTCGTTGAGGCGGGCAAGCGCCCGGCGGTCGGGGAGGGTCAGGCGCTCGAGGTCGAACAGAACCGCCGCGGCCACGAGCGGCCCCGCCAGCGAGCCGCGCCCCGCCTCGTCGGCGCCGGCCACGAAGCGGGCGCCCTGCTCGCGGTCGAAGGCGAAGAGCTTTCGCCCTCGCGGAGCGGACCGCCGGCGCCGGCGCGCCGGCTTGGTCCTGTCAGGGGTCGCCATCGACGGCGATGGTACGGAGGGCGACGGCGGCTCGGGGGCGCACGACCGCCCATATTCCGCTGCTTGCGGCCAGCACACGGCCCAAGGGCCACCTCAGGGGCGTCACCGCGCGGAGCGTCGCCCCCGCCGGCGGGCCACGAAGCCGGTCGACTCGAGGATGCGTGTACTAGAGGGTGCCGACCTTGCCGGGCGGCCAGTAGGTGGCAAACGCCTGGCCGATCAGCCAGCTCTTGGGCACCGGGCCCCACGCGCGGCTGTCGAGGCTCGCGCCGCGGTTGTCGCCCATCATGAAGTAGTGCCCCCGGGGAACCTCGATCTCCCGGGGGAGCTCGCACAGGTCGTCGCAGCCGGAGTCGGGCTCGACGTAGGGCTCGTCGAGCCGCTTGCCGCCGATGTAGACGCGGTTCTTGATGACCTTCAGCCTGTCCCCCGGAAGCCCGACCACGCGCTTGATGAAGTTGGTGTCCGAGCGCCGGGGGGTCGGCCGCGAGCAGACGCTGCCCTCCACCCGGGGCGCGCCGCACCTGGCCTCGCCCGTTTGCTCGTCATCGGCCCCTTGGGGCGGCTTGAAGACCACGACGTCGCCCCGCTCGGGATCGGTGAAGCGAAAGCTCACTCGGTCCACGAGAACCCGCTGGCCCACCTCGAGGGTGGGGACCATCGACTCGCTCGGAATGCGGAAGGGCTTGACGAGAAAGCCCTGGATCAGCAGGAAGAGCCCCAGTGCGAGGCCGACGATGGTGATGAGCTCGATGAGCGAGCTGCGCCCGCTGTGCTGCTTGGTCTGCGCCAAGGTGCCGCCCGAAGGGCCCGGCTAGCCGCGCGCGCCGGCCGGGTCGTCGGCCTCGGCGTCGGCTGCGGACTCGCCGTCGCCGATGTCCGGCTCGGCTTGGTCGCCGGGGTCGGCTGCAGCTTCGTCGCCCGTGGCCTCGGGCTCGGTCGAATCTGCGCCATCAGCCTCAACGCTCGCTTCGGCGTCGCGCGCGGCCTCGGCCTCCGAGACCCCGGCGGCCTCCTCCTGCAGATCGGCGGCGGCCGCGTCGCTCATCGGCTCCTCGGCCGGGGGCATGACGCCCTCCTGCAGCTCCGCCGCGGTGAACCGGCGCTCGCGCACGCGTGCTCGGCGGCCCACGCGCTCGCGCAGGTAGTAGAGCTTCGCCCGCCGGACGTCGCCACGGCTGGCCACTTCGATCTGCTCGATCTTCGGAGAGTGGACCGGGAACGTGCGCTCCACGCCCACGCCGAAGGACTGCTTTCGCACCGTGAACGTCTCTCGGGCGCCAGAGCCCTGGCGCTTGAGCACGGTGCCCTCGAAGACCTGGGTGCGGCGGCGGGTGCCCTCGACCACCTGGAAGTGCACGCGCACGCGGTCGCCCGCGTCAAAGGACGGGACCCGGCGAAGCTGGGCACGCTCGATGCTGTCGATCACGCTGCTCATATCAAGAGGACGCGGGCGCCGGGGAGGCGTCACGCGGTGGCGAATGGTAGCGAGAGCTCAGCGGCGCGATCGAGCCCGAGCCATGCGCCACTCCCGGATCCGGGCGTGATCGCCCGACAGCAGCACCTGCGGCACCCCGTGGCCCCTCCAATCGGCGGGCCTCGTGTAGTGCGGGTACTCGGGCGCCCCGCCGAGGGCGGGGCTGAAGGACTCCTCCACGGCGCTGTCGGCGTGCCCGAGGGCCCCCGGAAGCTTGCGGATGACGGTGTCGCAGACCACCATCGCGGCAAGCTCGCCGCCCGACAGCACGTAGGGGCCGATCGAGACGACATCGGTCGCCAGGTGGTCGTGTACGCGTTCGTCAAGACCCTCGTAGCGGCCGCAGAGCAGCGCGAGCTCCGGCTCGGCGGCCAGCTCGGCGGCCAGCGCGTCGTCGAGCCTGCGCCCACCTGCACCGAGAGCGACCACCCGCCGCGGTCGCTCGGCGCCGTAGCGCGCCGCCAGCGCCGCCTCCACCACATCCACCCGTATGACCATGCCCGCCCCGCCGCCGTAGGGCGTGTCGTCGACCTGGCCGGCGCTCAGCGGGGTGGTGGCACGTAGGTCCACCGCTTCCAAGGAGTGCCCGGCGGTCAGCGCGTTGCGCACGTGGCGCTGGGCGGCGAACCACTCGAACCAGTCGGGGAACAGCGTGAACACGTCGATCCTCATCCGTCGAGGAACCTCCGGTCGACCTCGATGATCCGGGCCTGGGTGTCGACCCGGCGGACCGCGTCGCCCACCAGGGGAACGAGGCTGCCGTCCTCCAACTCGAGCAGGTGGCAGGACGGTGCCTCGAGAACGCGCGTGACCGGCCCCAAGCCGGGCACCGTGCAGCCCACGAGGTCCCCGGCCAGCCATTCGTCGGTGCCCAGCGCCGCCTCGACCAGCAGCGGCTCGCCGCGCAGCGCCGCCGCGGCCTGCCTGTCGGCCACGCCGCCGAGGCGCAGCAGCGGCCGCGCGTCGGAGCCGTGAGAGCGCTCGACCCTCAGGCGCCGCCCCGCGACCTCCACCTCGTCACCTTCGCTCAACCCGCCCTGCGCCCCGTCGACCCAGAAGCTGCCGTCGCGGCCGTGGGGCCGCCCGACGCGTCCGGCCGAGACCGAGGTCAATCGACCACGTCGACGAGCACCCGGCGCTCTTCGCGGACGGCCGCGGCCTTCATCACCGTCCGCAGGGCAGCGACGGTGCGCCCGCCGCGGCCGATCACCTTGCCGGCGTCGGCGGCGGCGACATGCAGCTCGAGGACCACCGTGCCGTCGTCCTCCTCGAAGGACTCGACGTTGACCGCGCCCGGGTCGTCGACCAGCGAGCGCGCCAGATAGGCGAGCAGCTCCTCCACCGCGGATCGAGGCTAGCGCGCCGAGGGGGTCCGTGAGCTGCGCAGCAGCAGGCCGGCGAGCGCGCCGAGAGTCAGCCCCGAGAGCAGGGCGAACATGGCGAAGATGACGATCACCCACAGCGGATCGCTCGCCCGGTCGGACCGAGCCGCCGCGAACAGGCCGCTGCCCGCCTGCCCCCCGCCCGGCCGGGCGGGTGCACCGGAGCTGTCGCGCTCCGGCGACTTGGGCAGCGAGGCCGCGAAGTCCCGGTGACGAGGGCTGCGCGGCGCCGGTGACCCGCACGGTGAACGAGATCGGAAGCTCGAGCTGACGGCGGGGCGCCCCGAAGGTTTCGTCGGGCTGGGCGGCGACCTCCACGTAGTAGTCGCCGGGGCCCCGAACTTCCCCACGCTGTATTCGCTGGCCAGCACCTGATCGAAGCCGAGCGTGCGCCGGGTGTTGGCCTCGCCCGAGTAGATGCCGACGTCCTCATCGCCCTCCAGCTTTCCCCCCGCTTCGGAGAATTCATCCTGCAGGGGCTCGCGAATCGGGGTCCAGATGTCGAGCAGGTAGTCCTGGAAGGCGAGGCCTGTTCTGCTGGGCGGAGCGGCCCTCGGAGCCCTCGGGGGCGTGCTGGCCGCCAGGTCCGCAGCTCAGCCGCAGGCCGCGGTGCCCCGCAGCGGCTACAGCTAGCTCTCGGAGGGCGAGGCGGCGCGCGCGCCGGCGCGCATCAGCTTCTTGACGGTGCCCGACGGCTGGGCGCCGCGGTCGATCCAGTGCTGCAGGCGCTCATGGTCGAGCACGATGGTCGACGGCTGGGTCTGCGGGTTGTAGTGCCCGACCGTCTCGATGAAGCGCCCGTCGCGGGGTGAGCGCCCGTCGGCCACCACCACCCGCCAGATCGGGTTCTTCCTGCTCCCCACACGTGTGAGTCTCACTCGGACCGCCATCAAGCGAGGAGGTTAGCGGCACGCCCTCCGCGGACGGAGCCTCAGCGCCCGCCGACCATCTGCTGCAGCGCGCCCATGTTGCCCTTCTGCATCTGGCGCATGAGCTTGTTCATCTGACCGAACTGCTCGACCAGCCGTCGGACGGCCTGCACCGTGGTCCCCGACCCTCGCGCGATGCGCCGCCGGCGCGAGCCGTCGATGATCGAGGGGTTGGCCCGCTCGTCGGGGGTCATCGAGGTGATGATCGCCTGGAGGCGGTCGAGCTCGCGCTCGTCCACGTCGAGGTTGCCCAGCTGGGCCCCCATGCCGGGGATCATCTTGAGCAGGTTGGTCAACGGGCCCATGTTGCGCATCTGGTGCATCTGCTCGAGGAAGTCGTCGAGCGTGAACTCCTGCTTTCGGATCTTTCGCTCGAGCTCGACCGCCTTGCTCTCGTCCATCTGCTTCTCGGCCTTCTCGACGAGCGTCATCACGTCGCCCATGCCGAGGATCCGCTGGGACATGCGGTCGGGGTGGAAGCGCTCGAAGGCATCGAGCTTCTCGCCGGTGGAGGCGTAAAGGATCGGCTTCCCGGTGATCGCCTTCACCGACAGCGCGGCGCCTCCGCGGGCATCGCCGTCAAGCTTGGTCAAGATCACGCCGTCGAACGCCGCAGTCTCGGCGAACTGCTCGGCCACGTTCACTGCGTCCTGGCCGGTCATGGCGTCGACTACCAGCAGGACGTTGTGGGGCTTGGTGCGCTTCTTTACCCGGGCCAGCTCCTCCATGAGCTCGGTGTCCACGTGGAGGCGGCCGCTGGTGTCGACGATCAGGACGTCGCGACCGTCGGCCTTGGCCTGGCCCAGCGCCCACTCGGCGATGTCGACCGGGTCGCGGTCTGTGCCCTGCTGGTAGACGGTGGCGCCGGCCTGAGCGCCCACCCTGACCAGCTGGTCGACCGCCGCCGGCCGGTACACGTCGCAGGCGGCCACGGCCACGTCGAGCCCTTTCTCCTCGCGCAGGTGGCGGGCAAGCTTGCCGCAGGCGGTGGTCTTGCCCGAGCCCTGGAGGCCGGCCATCAGGATGACCGTGGGGCCCTTGCCGCTCGACATCGCGAGGTCGCGGCCCGACCCGCCCATGAGCGTGGTGAGCTCCTCGGAGACGATCTTGACCACCTGCTGGCCGGGGTTCAGCGCCTCGAGGACCTCCTGCCCGGCGGCGCGCTCCTTGACAGCGCCGGTGAACTGCTTGACGACCTTGAAGTTCACGTCGGCCTCGAGCAGCGCCAGGCGCACCTGGCGCATGGCCTTTGCCACGTCGTCCTCGGTCAGGTGACCGCGCGAGCGGACGTCGCCGAGCGCGGACTGGAGGCGGTCGGAGAGTGACTCGAGCACGGTCGACCGAGGCTAGCGGGACACCCGCCTGCGCAGGCCTCCCAGCCGTGCGCGCAGGCCGTTGTGGCTGTGATCCCCGGCCTCGCGCCGCAGCTCGCCCGTCTCGTCGAGCAGTTGGCGCACCTGGAAGCGCAGCGCCTCGATCTCACGCGGGTCGTCGGACGGGAGCTCGAGGTCCCTGGCGGCGACGGTCCCCGGGCGGCGGCGCAGCAGCACGATCCCGTGGTCCCCGCGAGCGCGGCCATCGCGCAGCGACACGATCTCGAAGGCGCGACCCCAGTGCTCGCGCAGCCACCACGGCGAGTGGAAGACGGTCGGCCCGCCAAGGTCCCAGCTCTGGCCGTAGTGCATCACGTTCATCCCGATCCGGTCCTCGTCCCAGCCTCCGCTCCCGTAGGCCCCGTAGGCCTGCTGGCCCAGGAAGCTCGCGATCAGCAGTCCGCCTTCGGCCATCACCCGGTGCAGCTCGGCGAGCCAGGCGAACGAGTGGTCGGTGAGGTGGGTGAACACCGACATGGCCAGCACGAGATGGAAGTGGCCGTCGGGGCGGTCGAGCGGCGGTGTCTCGCCGTTGACGAAGGCGTGGATGGGCGGCGAAAGGTTGGCCTGGAGCCACTCGATGCTCGGGGCGTCGATGTCGCAGCCGTGCAGCTCGGCCTCACGCCAGTCCTCGAGCAGGTGGCGCAGCACCTTCCCGGCGCCCGCGCCGAAGTCGAGCACCCGCCGGCCGTCTGGCGACCAGTCGTCCGGCAGCGTGTTGAGCACCACCTGCCGCGCGTCGGCGCCGAGCTGCAGGTAGGAGTCGATGACGTCATCGTTGTCGGGCACCCCCACCCGTCTCGCCAGCTCCACGGGCGGCAGGGGGAGCCCCGACTCAGGCACCCGGAGGCGGCGGATCGTCTGCCCTGGGCACCACCGCGCCCAGACGCCCCAGCGCCTGCGTGATCTCGCTCGGCACGATCCACACCTTGTTGGCGTCGCCTTGGGCGATCTGCGGCAGGGTCTGCAGGTACTGGTAGGCCAGCAGCTTGGGATCGGCGTCGCCGCGGTGGATTGCCTCGAAGACCGTCTCGATCGCCTTGGACTCGCCCTCGGCCGAGAGGATCGCGGCCTCCCGCTGGCCCTCGGCGCGCAGGATCGCCGACTGCTTCTCGCCCTCGGCGGTGAGGATCTGCGACTGCTTGACGCCCTCGGCGGTGAGGATGGCCGCGCGGCGGTCGCGCTCGGCGCGCATCTGCTTCTCCATCGCCTCCTGGATCGAGACCGGCGGGTCCACTGCCTTGAGCTCCACCCGGTTTACGCGAATGCCCCAGCGCCCCGTCGCCTCGTCGAGCACCACGCGCAGGGCACCCGAGACCTTGTCGCGCGAGGTGAGCGTCTCCTCCAGGCTCATGCCGCCGATCACGTTGCGCAGGGTGGTGACCACCAACTGCTCGATGGCGGCGATGTAGTCGGCGATCTCGTAGGAGGCCGCCTTGGGGTCGGTCACCTGGAAGTAGATGACGGTGTCGATGTTGATCACCAGGTTGTCCTCGGTGATCACCGGCTGGGGCGGGAAGGAGACCACCT
>JALZII010000097.1 GCA_030860365.1 Actinomycetota bacterium | reverse complement strand
TTCTATCCCGACCTGCCCAAGGGCTATCAAATCAGCCAGTTCGACATCCCCCTCTGCCGCGACGGCCGGCTGGGCGATGTGCGCATCCACCGGGTGCACCTCGAGGAGGACGCCGCGAAGCTCACCCACGCCGGGACGTCGGGTCGCATCCACGGCGCCGAGGCCAGCGTGGTCGACTTCAACCGCGGCGGCACGCCACTGGTGGAGATCGTGACCGAGCCCGACCTTCGGTCGGCCGACGAGGCCGCCGAGTGGGCGCGGCTGCTGCGGGCCACGCTGCGCCGCCTCGGGGTCTCCGACGTGAACATGGACGAGGGCTCGCTGCGGGTGGACGCCAACGTCTCGGTGCGCCCGGCGGGCCAGGCGGTCCTCGGCACCAAGACCGAGCTCAAGAACATGAACTCGTTCAGCTTCCTGCGCCGCGGGGTGGAGGCCGAGATAGCTCGCCAGACCGACCTCGTGGGAGAGGGGGAGAGGGTTGAGCAGGAGACGCTGCACTACGACCCCCAGAGCGGCAGCCTCACGTCGCTGCGCTCCAAGGAGGAGTCACACGACTACCGCTACTTCCCGGAGCCCGACCTGGTGGCGCTGGCGCCCTCGCCGCAGCTGCTCGATGAAGTCCGCGCCGAGATCCCCGAGCTGCCGGCCCAGCGTGCCGAGCGCCTGCGCAGCGAGCACGAGCTCCCGGAGGAGACCGCGCGCCTGTTCGCCTTTCGCACCGAGCTGGGCGACTTCTACGAGCGCGCTCTCGGCGGCGGTGACCCGCGCATCGTGGCCAACTGGGTCAAGAACGACCTGGTGCCGCGGCTGGGCGACACCGATCCTGACGAGTGGAAGGTCACCCCGCAGGCGCTGGCGGGGCTGCTGGCGCTGGTGGCCGACGGCAGCATCTCCCAGGGCGCCGGCAAGCAGGTGCTCGACGAGCTCGTGGCCAACGGGGGAGACCCCGCACGGATAGTCGAGGACAAGGGCCTCGCGCTCGCGGGAGAGGACGAGCTGGCGGCCATGGTCGAACGCGCGATGGAGCAGCAGACCGACGCCGTCGAGAAGATCCGCGCCGGCAACCCGAAGGCGATCGGCGCCATCGTCGGGGCAGTGATGCGCGAGACCCAGGGCCGCGCCGACGGCGGCGAGGTCCAGCGCCTGGTGCGCGAGAAGCTCGGCCCTCCGGCCTAGCTCTCTTCTTCGTTGTCCTCGTCGAAGCGGATCTTGCTCGCCAGGCGGTAGTCCACCCGGACATCCCGGTAGGTCTCGCCCTTGCGGACCTTGTCGGGCAGGTTGGTGCGGTCGCTCCCGTGGGCCGACTCGTGGTCGGGGTCGCCGAAGAACTCCACCTCGGTGTCGGGCACTTCGCTGAAGCGCATCTCCTTGGCGTCTATGCGCGCGGAGAGCTCGATGTCGGGTGACTCCGGCTTCTCGGGTCGCCTACGCTCGGCCATCGCGGCCTAGCTCTTCTTGGAGGAAGAGCTCTTGCTGCGCGAGCTCTTCGACGACCCCGACTTCGACGAGAAAGCGGACTTCGTCGCCTTGCCCGCGCTCTTCGACGCGCCCGAGGCGGCTTTGCCGGCGCCCCTGGTGGCCTTGCCCGCCGTCTTGCCGGCCTCTTTGGTGGCGCCCTTGGCCGTCTTGCCCGCCTCTTTGGTGGCGCCCTGGGTCGTCTTGCCCGCCTCCTCGGTGGCCCCCTGAGTCGCCTTGCCGGCCTCCTTCGTGGCGCCGCGAGCGGCCTTGCCCGCCTCCTTGGTCGCTCCCTGAGCGGCCTTGCCTGCCTCCTTCGTGGCGCCGCGGGCGGTCTTGCCGACCTCCTGGGTCGCGCCCTTCGCGGCGTCGCCGGCGTCGTCGCCCACGTTCTCGACGGTGTCGCCGACGTCCTCCACGGCCTCGCCGGCGCCTTCGCCGACGTCCTCCACCGCGGAGCCTGCCCCCTCGCCTACGTTCTCGACCGCGCTACCGGTGCCTTCGCCGACGTCCTCGACCGCTGAGCCGGCGCCCTCTCCGACGTCCTCGACGGCCTCGCCGGCGCCTTCGCCGACGTCTTCCACCGCCGAGCCCGCGCCCTCTCCGACGTCCTCGACCGCGGACCCGGCACCTTCGCCCACGTCCTTCACCGCGGACCCGGCACCTTCGCCCACGTCCTTCACTGCGGACCCGGCACCTTCGCCGACGTCTTCCACCGCCGAGCCCGCGCCCTCTCCGACGTCCTCGACTGCGGAGCCGGCTCCTTCGCCGATCTCGCCGACCGCCTTGCCGGCGCCTTGGCCGACCTCGTCGACCGCCTTCCCGAGACCCTCGGTGATGTTCTCGAGGATCTGCGGGTTGCGGTCGATCGTGGTGAGCACTCGATCCACGATCGCCGCGACATTGTCGAGCCGGACCTTCAGCAGCGCCTGGGCCTCTACGCCCTTGATCTCGAGCGCCACCCTTCCGAGCGAGACATCCGCTCCCACGCTCAGCTTCAACAGGTCGAGCACCTCAGCCTGCAGCGACACTCGGGCACGAAGGTCCTCGAGCTCGAAGTTGATCTCGTCGACCTTTACCACGGGCACGTCGAGCAGCACGTCGGGCTCCTCGCTGGTGTCCTCGCGCGCCATGATCGCGTAGTCCGCGTACTGCGACTCGGGCACCGAACCCTTGTCGTCGTCGGGCAGGTTCTTCGCGAAGCGGTAGTCCTCGGACTTGTCCGAGGACCTCCGATCCGAGCTCCCCCCGTTACCGGAGCTGGAGCTGTCGTTGGAGCTGCGCTTGCTCTTTTGCTTCTGCTGGGCCATGTGGGTAGCTCCTCTCTCAGGCGGGACTTGTCAACGCGAGGCGGTCTTCGCGGACCGCGGCTTGCGAGGCGAGCTGGGCCGCTTGCGCGGGGCACCGCCGTTGCCGGACTTCGACCGGGACTTGGAGCGTGCCCGCTTCTGGCCTGAGCCGCCGTTCGTGCTGGGCGCCTTGCGCTGGCGGGACCGGGGCTTCTCCTCCTCAGCCTCGGCCTCCTCCTCGGGCTCCTCTTCGGCCTCCGGCTCCTCCTCTTCCTCGGCCTCGGGCTCGTCCTCTTCCTCGGCCTCGGGCTCGTCCTCTTCCTCGGCCTCGGGCTCGTCCTCTTCCTCGGCCTCCGGCTCTTCCTCCTCTTCCTCCTCGGCCTCTTCGCCCTCCTCGGCCTCGGGCTGGCCTTCCCCGTCCTGGTCGTCCTGCTCCTGCTCCTGCTCCTGCTCCTCGTAGCCGGTGACCTCGCCGTCCTCGACGAAGCCGCGCCAGGCGCCGTCCTCCTCCTCGGACATCTCGATGTACGCCTTGAAGCGGTGCATATCGGCCCTGATCGCCCGCTTGGAGAAACGGGCGCCCCGTCCGATCTTCTCGAAGAAGCCCTCCGGCTTGAAGTCGACTGTCACCTCGATCCGGGTGAGGCGCGGCGCGAGCTCGTGGAACGTGACCACGCCCGCGTGCTTTACGCCGTTGACGCTGCGCCAGACGATTCGCTCGTTGGGACGCTGCTCCACGATCTCGGCCTCGAAGTCGCGACTGAAGCCCCACAGCTTCTCGGTGAAGGTCACGTGGGCCTCGTCGTTCTGGCTCGCGCTGTCGACCCGGTGCATGAAGCTCGGGTACTCCTCGAACTGCGTCCACTGGTTGTAGGCCGTGTCCAGAGGCACCGCGACGTCCATCGCCTGCTGGACCGGCATGCGTCGACCGCTGCCGGTGGCGTCGGCCTGGGCCTCTGCACCGTCTTCGTCGTCGTCATCGCCGCCGTCGGGCATGATGCCGTCGACGAGCTTGCCGCCCACGCCCAGCTTCGAGGCGACCTTGCCCACCGGGCCCATGTTCGACAGGCCCTTCTTCGCGAGGTCCTCGAGCCCGCCGCCGTCGGCCAGCGACGAGGCCTTGTCCTTGATCAGCTCCGGCCCTTTCTTCGCCGCGTATCCCGCCGCGGACTGCGCGGCTTCCTTGACGACCGGCCTGAGGACTTCCAGCGCGGCGTCGCGCGCGGTGCCCATGAGCTCGGAGAAGATTCCGTCCGTCTGTTCGGCGCCGTGCCCGGCGCCCTGTGCCTGGTCGGAGTCCGTCTCCTGGACCTGCTGCTCGGTCTGGTCGGCCTTGTCTGCCGTGTCCCCGGAGCTGCTCTTCTTGCTCGCCATGCTGCCCTCCTCGTTCTCGTTCGTGGGTCCTCCACCCACGCCAATGGATTTACCCTTCTCACCCGTGATCAAACGATACCCCCCCACCCGTCTACCCCTAAGGGTGAGGAGGGCGTTCAGCGCACGCTCGGCCGGCGCGGCCGCCGACGGGGCCCCGCTGGGGGCATGGGCGGCGCGGGGCGCCGTGACATCCGCGGGCTGAGCCGGTAGTAGTCGGCGAGCAGTTCCTCGTCTGCGTCGGAGAGCCCGGCGTCCGGCTCGACATAGGGAGCGCAGCGCACCTGGTCCTTGGTCACGTTCGCCACCCGCACCCGACTCCCACGGACCGACGCACGCGCCAGGGGCACCAAAGCCGGCCTCATGCCGAGCAGATGCAGGTTCAGCACGCCGGCCCACTCGGGGCGCTCGGTCTCCCGGTCGACGTACAGAAAGTCGATCTCGCCGATCTCCTCGCCGGCTCGGTCGACGAGCGTGCGCCCCGACCAGTCGCGCAAGTCTGGTCCCGCGGCTGTCTGTGCTTTGGCCATCGCAGCCCTCCTCTCCCCCCGGGGTACTGAGTGATTACCCCGAGGGGGGAGAGGTCTAACGCACGCGCCAGGCTCGGCGCGAACGTGGCGAGGCGTATCCTCAGCGAGGAACCCGGACTGGAGGATCACCAATGGCCCGACTCATCCGCATGGACGGCACCGGTCACTCGACCCTCGCCGAGTGGACCACGCAGGACGACGCCTCCTTCGGGGCCGCGGTGCAGGAGTTCCGGGGCCAGCTGGACCTCGGCTACATCGGCACGGTGCCCGAAGGCCCGGGAAAGGCGACCCAGGTGCGCGAGCTGCCCCGTGAGGCGGACCTGGTGATCTTGCGCCGGCCCATCGCCGGCGGTTGAGCTCTAGCGAGGAGCGCAGGCCGAGCGTCGGTCGGCCGAGCACCGGAGCTCGATCGTTCTCCGAGGAGCGCAGGCCGAGCGTCGGTCGGCCGAGCACCGCACGCTCGGCATTTTCCGGCGCTTCGGCGCCTGCGCTTCCCGAGCTGGCCTCGGTCCCCTGGCGGGAGCGCACCGACGCCCGCTGGCTGGCGCGCTACGGACGCTGGTGGCGGGTGTCGACGGCGCTGTACACCGCGCCGCTCGCCGTGGGCAGCGTGGCCATGGTGGCGTTCGAGCCGATCACGATGCCCGTGGCCCTGGCCACCGCCGCCCACGCCTGGATGATCCCCGAGCTGTACGCGTTCCGTGGGGCCAGCGTGGTGCGCCCCAAGGGCCTGCGAAACGATGCAGCCGAGCCGGTCGCACAGGGCCTGCTCGGCGACCTTCTCGACCACGACGCGCGCGAGCTGCAGCGCCAGACGGGCCTGGCGCTCGAGCCGGGCGAGCTCGGCACCTGGCTGGTGGGGGAGGCCGGCGCCCTACTGGTCGCCCCCGGCGGGCGCCGCGTGCACTGCTTCTGCGTGCGGGTGCCCGACCCTGAGCTGCCGCCCTCCGATCGCCTTGCGCACCTACTGCTGGCCCTGCGCACCGACGAGGAGGGCTTCGCCACGGTGGCCAACCACGCGTTCTGCGGGGCGCCCTGGAGGGTCCGCCGCAGGCTGCCCAAGCCGATGCGTCCCGCGCTGGACGCCGCGCGCCGGCAAGCCCGCTAGCCTCGCCGCCGCGTGGCCTTCGACGTCGTCATTGCCGGCGGCGGCTTCGGCGGCCTCTACGCTGCTCGTCGCCTGGAGCGCGAGCTTGCGCGTCACAGCGCGCTCAGCGAGGACGCCGCCAGGCTGTCATCGGGGGAGGAGATCCCCACGCGCACGCTGTGCTGGACCGCCGGCGTCAAGCCGCCGGGCGTGCTGGCCGAGCTGGGGCTGGCGCTCGATCAGGGCGGCCGCGTGATCATTGATCGCACGATGCGGGTGGAGGGTCGCGAGGGGGTCTGGGCGATCGGCGACGCCGCCGCGGTCCCCGACCCCGCTCAGCGGGGAAGGCGACCGTGCCCGCCCACCGCGCAGCACGCACTGCGCCAGGGCCGGCGCGTGGCCGACAGCGTGGCCGCCACGTTGAAGGGACGTCGGGTGCGCCCGTTTCGCTACCGCACCCCGGGGGTGTTCGTCGACCTCGGTCGCCACCAGGCGGTGGCGACCATGTTGGGCGTGCGGCTGCGTGGCCTGCCCGCGTGGTTCGCCGCGCGCGCCTACCACCTGCTGCTCATGCCCGGCGTCGGGCGCCGCTGGCGTCTTGCCGCCGACTGGAGCGTGGGCCTCCTCTTCGGGCGCGCGTCCGCCGAGCTCGGGCAGCTGGGCCATCCACCGCGGCTCGGCGAGCACGAAGCCGGCGATGGAGGCCCCGGCGCGTGAGCACGGTCCCTTCCGGCGAGCTGCTGTTCCGCGAGGGCCGGTCCGGCGACCTGGCGGGGACCTACGCACTGGCCGAGCGCTCCATGGCCGATGCCGCCAGACGCCAGGGTGTGAACCCGGGCGGAGCCGATCCCGATCCCGCGGGCTTTCAAGAGCGCTGGCGGCTGGACCGCCCGCTCATCGAGTTCATCGCCGCCCAGGAGGGCTGCTACTGGCTGTGCGAGGAGCGGGGCGAGACGGTCGGGTCCGCGCGGGTGGCGCGTTTCGGGGGGATGGAGGAGCTCACCGAGCTGATGGTCGCGCCCAGCCACTACGGCCGCGGCATCGGGCGCGGGCTGGTCGAGCGCTGCTGGCCGGGGCCCCCCACGCCCACGATGGGGCGGGTTGTGGTGGCCGCCGGGGCAGCCACCGACCTGAGCCTGTACGCCGACTTCGGAGTGCTGCCCGTGACGGGCCACTGGCACCTGCGCCACAGCGTGGAGGAGTACTTGTTGCGCCGCTCGCAGGAGACGGCCGACCTCGGCCAGCCCGAGATCCACCTGCTGAACGGCGACCGCGCCGTGGACGAGTGGCAGCGCCTCGAGCCCCCGGCGGTGGGCTTCGCGCGCCCCGCCCTGCACGAGTTCTTCGGGCGAACGCGGACCTGTCTGGCCCGCTTCGACGCCGCCAGCGGGGAGGTCGTCGGCCTGTGCTGGGTGAGCCCCCGCGGTGAAGTGGGCCCTGCCGTGGGGGCCACCCCCGAAGACCTCGTGCCGGTGGTGCTGGCGGCGCTGGACCGTTCGGCGAAGGTCCAGGAGCCCGCGTGGCTGGGGGTGTACTGCACCACCGACTCGTGGTGGCTGCTGCGCCATCTGCGCCGCCTGGGCTTCACGGTCTACTGGCCGAGCTGGATCATGTCCTCGATCCCCCTGCCGGGCCTCGATCGCTTCATGCCCACGCGGCCGGCCCACCTGCTGTAGGCCCTAAACTCGAGGCATGAGCCTCGTCGTCCTCCTCGTGTTCTTCGGGGTCGCGGCGGGGGTCATCGGCAAGATCAAGGGCAGCTCGTTCTTCCTGTGGTTCCTGATCGGTTTCTGCATCCCCTTCGGAGGAGTGCTGGCCGCGATCCTCTACCGCTTCGACCGCAACGAGCCCCTTCAGCGCTGTCCTGAGTGCAACAAGGTCCAGGCTCTCTACGTGCAGGTGTGCACGACGTGCGGAAGGGACCTGGATTACCCCCTGGGGGCTTCCAGCCCCCAGGTCCGATGACATAGCCGCCGTCCCGGCGGCGTACCCGACCCGAGCTGCGCTCAGACCTCGGAGGGGATCTTGCCGAGCGCTAGAATCCCCTGATTCATGCGCGCTGTCGACGCAATCATCGAGTGTCTGAAGGCCGAGGGGGTCGAGCACGTGTTCGGCATCCCCGGCGGCGCCAACCTGCCCACCTACGACGCGCTGTACGACGGTGGCGTCCGCCACATCCAGTGCCGTCACGAGCAGGGCGCCGGCCACGCTGCAGAGGGCTATGCGAAGGCCAGCGGCCGGGTGGGGGTAGCCCTGGCCACCAGCGGGCCGGGCGCCACCAACCTGGTCACCCCAATCGCCGACGCGATGATGGACTCGGTGCCCACCGTCTTCATCACCGGCCAGGTGCGCACCGACCTGATCGGCACCGACGGCTTCCAGGAGGCCGACGTCAGCGGCATCACCCTGCCGATCGTCAAGCACTCGATGATGATCCAGGACCCGCGCGAGATCCCCGAGGCAATCCACACCGCCTTCCACCTCGCGAGCACCGGACGCCCCGGCCCCGTGCTCGTGGACATCCCGCAGGACCTCTCGCGCGCGGACATCGACTACGAGCCGGTGGATCGCGTGAACCTGCCGGGCTACCAGCCGACAAGCGAGGGCAACGCAAAGCAGATCCGCCTGGCCGCGAAGGCGCTGGCCAACGCGCGCCGGCCGGTGATCTACGCCGGCGGCGGGGTGATCAACGCCGAAGCCGCGAAGGACCTCACGGAGCTGGCCGAGTCCGACCGCTTCCCGGTCACCTGCACCGTCATGGGCCTGGGCGCCTTCCCCGCCCCCCACGAGCACTGGCTGGGCATGCTCGGCATGCACGGCACCCGCGCGGCCAACTACGCGATGGACGAGGCCGACCTCATCTGCTGCATCGGCGCCCGCTTCGACGACCGCATCACGGGCAAGCTGTCGGAGTTCGCCCCCCGCGCGAAGTTCATCCACATCGACGTGGACCCGGCGGAGATCTCGAAGAACGTGCCCGCCCACATCCCCATCGTGGGCGACGCCAAGAAGATCCTGCCCAAGCTCACCCGCGAGTACCGAGCGCTGGAGACCGACTCCGCCCGGCTGGACGGCTGGTGGGAGCGCATCCGCAACTGGCGCGACAAGCACCCGCTGCGCTACGAGGACTCGGCGGACTCGGAGATCAAGCCGCAGTGGATGATCCAGGCGCTCTACCAGGCCACCGGCGGGGACGCGATCGTCACCTCCGACGTGGGCCAGCACCAGATGTGGTGCGCCCAGCACTACGACTTCGCCAAGCCGCGGCGCTGGATCAACTCCGGCGGGCTGGGCACGATGGGCTTCGGGCTGCCGAGCGCCATGGGCGCCAAGGTCGCGATGCCCGACGAGCAGGTGGTCTGCCTCGCCGGCGACGGCTCGCTGATCATGAACGTCCAGGAGCTCGCCACCTGCGTCACCGAGGAGATCCCGGTGAAGGTGATGATCATGAACAACGGCTACCTCGGCATGGTTCGCCAGTGGCAGGAGCTGTTCTGGGACCGCCGCTACTCGTCGGTGGACATGGGCTCGAGCCCCGACTGGGTCAAGCTGGCCGATGCCTTCGGGGCCAAGGGCGTGCAGCTGACACAGAAGGAGTCGCTGGTCGACGACATGAAGGAGGCGCTGGCCGAGGACGGCCCGGTGGTCGTCGACGTGCGCGTCACCCCCGAGGAGAACTGCTACCCGATGATCCCCGCGGGCCAGGCCGCGCGGGACATGGTCGGCTGATGGGCGAGCCGGCAACCAAGGAGGTGCTGAACCTGGAGGACCTCCAGGTCTCGGGCGG
>JALZII010000069.1 GCA_030860365.1 Actinomycetota bacterium | reverse complement strand
TGGTCTGGGGTGACCCCGACCGCGGCTTCGTGGGGCGTCCCGATGGCGGTGGGCCCGCGGGCGGATACGGGGTCTACGAGCGACCGGTGGCGGCTCTGGCGCGCCGCCACGGCGCTCGGCCGGCGGGCCTGCGAGGGGCCCGCCCGGCTGACGTCTACGCCGAGCTCCTCGCCGGGCGACCGGTGATGACCTGGATCGGGCTCAGCGACGGCCCGTACCGTCAATGGCGGACCCTGGAGGGTCGCCGCGTCACCGGCAACTTCGGGGAGCACACGGTTGTCCTCACCGGCCTGCGAGGAGACAGGCTCGCGGTCAACGATCCGCTCGACGGCCGCAGGAAGACCTGGACCAAGGGCCAGTTCGAGCTCATGTGGCGCCGCCTGGGCAGCCGCGCCCTAACCCTCCGCTGACTGGATCCGCGACCTTCGCCTTCCGGGATCGATCACGCTGACGGTGTCGCTTATCGGAGTTCGGTACGTAGATGCGCTCGCGGTGGTCCTTGACACCGGCCCTCAGCATCCCGGAGCGGGTGTGCGCGTAGACCTGCGGCGGGCCGGGCTTGGGCCTTCGCTCGGGCATCGGCTGCCGGTAAGCGGAGGAGCTGTCCCCCGCGCCCTGCGTGCGTGATGTGTCAGTCGGCTTGTCCTTGCCACCCCAGGCGAGCACGGTGACAGGCACCGCCGCCGCGGGCAGCGCAATCGCCGCCAACCTGCGCCGACGACCCGGTGACCGCCCACGCCGGCGCGAGCGCCCCGAGTTGGGCGCAGGTGGCGCATGCCTCGCCTTTCTATCCGATCGGGGCGCTGCCGCGCTGCTCCGCCGCCCGCCGCGGGCCCTCCTGTTGACCGCATCGCGGCCGTCTACTACATCTCGTAGTAGCCTGCCGCGCAACATAAGCAGCCCGCCCTCCCCCCACCACTCTCCCGAACCAGACCCTACGCTCCGCAAGTCGAGCCCTCGGTCGCGCAGCGCTAAGTCGAGCGCCGTCAACCGACCGGGATAGAGGAGACCGCCGCGCGTGCGATTCAGTGGTTGGCTCATCTTCGCCGCCGTCGTGCTCGTGCTCTTGGCGGTCCCCCTGGGAGGCCTCGCCGCCTACGACTCCTCCCGGAAAGCCCACATGGCTCGAGGCATCACCGTGGGCAGGGTCGATCTCGGCGGTCTCGGAGCGGCCGAGGCCCGAGCAAGGCTCGACAGCAAGCTCGTCCAGCCGCTTCAACGCGGAGTGAAGGTTGAGTGGCGCGGGCGAAGGTTTCACCTTTCGGGCGCCCGTGCTCGGGTGCAAGCCGACACCCCGGGCATGGTCCGCAAAGCGCTGGCGCGCAGCCGCGCGGGAAGCTTTCTCAGTCGGGGCCTGCGCGACCTCTTCGGCGAAGACGTCGACGTCCCTGACATCCCCGCTCGCATCTCCTACTCGAAGGCCGCGGTGGCGGGGCTCGCGCGAGAAGTCAAGCGAGGCCTCGACCGCCCCGCCAAGGACGCACGGGTCGAGGCCTCGCCGCGATCGCTCAGGAGGGTCCCCGGCCGCGCGGGAAGGGCGGTCCAGGCACAGGTGTTGCGAAAGAGGATCGTCTCCGCGCTGCTCCATCGCGGCAAGGTCGGCGTGGTCCACCCCACTTTCGTGGTCACCAAGCCGAGGGTCACCACCCGCGGCCTGGCGTCCAAGTACCCCTGGTACATCACGATCGACCGTGGCAGCTTCAGGCTGCGTCTGTTTCGGCGCCTCAAGCTCCTCGAGACCTACCCCATCGCGGTCGGAAAGGCCGGCTATGAGAGCCCACCGGGCCTTCACCAGATACTCGACAAGCAGGTCAACCCTGCCTGGAACGTGCCGAACAAGCCCTGGGCCGGCAGCCTGGCCGGGCGGGTGATCCCGCCGGGCGACGCGCAGAACCCGCTCAAGGCACGGTGGATGGCCTACGCACCCGGTGGCTACGGGATCCACGGCACCGCAGAGGAGTCGTCGATCGGCTCGCGTGCGTCGAGAGGGTGCATCCGGATGCGCGTCGGCGACGTCGAAGAGCTCTACGACAGGGCCCCGCTGAAGACGCCCCTCTATCTGGGTGGCTGAAGGGACGACGAGGCGCTGGGCCGTGCGGCCCGTCCCCCGAAGTGCCCGTCGCAGGCGCTCCCCCACGACGGTCTGGCGGGCCGCCGCGCCGGCGGTTCGAGTCGGTACCCCGAGTGCGATCCTCTTTCGCATGGCAGGAGGCGATCAGGCTCCGAGGCGGGCAGATTTCGTCCCGGCGCTCGGGCGGCTCGGGACCCGCTTCTACGACCCGCTGATCCGCGTCACAACACGCGAGCGGCGGTTCAAGGAACGGCTGCTGGACCTCGCAGAGCTTCAACCCGGAGAACGTGTGCTCGACCTGGGCTGTGGCACGGGGACTCTTGCGGTCGCGGTCGGCCTGCCCCAACCGAGGGCCCGCCTCACTGGGCTCGACGTCGATCCGAGCATGCTTCAGCGGGCCGGCGCAGGGCGGCCGCTGCCGGCGTGACGCTGGAGCTTCAGACCGGCTCCGCGACCGACATGCCCTACGCCGACGGATCCTTGGATGTGATCCTCTCGAGCCTCCTATTTCACCATCTTGACCGCGATGCCAAAGGGGCCGCCGCGCACGCGGCTTCCAGGGTGCTCGGCCCCGGCGGGCGCCTGGTGCTGGCCGACTGGGGCCCGCCGGGCGATCTGCTCATGCGCGGGCTCTCCTTGACCATCCGGCTCGTCGATGGCTTCGAGCCCACCCGCGACAACGTGGAGGGGCGTCTGCCGGAGATCCTGCGCCAGGCCGGCTTCGGCGAAGTAGGCGAGTGGGACCGCTACCGCACGGTGTGCGGATCGCTCGTGCTGCTGCAGGCGGGTGCGCCCGCTGCGGGCGCGGACAGCGCGGAGCGGATCACTCGCCTGGGGAAGCGGCGCCACGCCTGGCCCGAGCTCTGCCGGCGGACGTCGAGCATGCGGTGGCCGACCGCCTGTGGCGCGCGCTCGGGTTCCCCGACGTGCCCCCGGATGCGGCCGTCTACACCACCGACGATGTCCGCGCGCTCAAGATCGCCGCCGAGGGGCTCGAGCAGCTCTGCGGCGCCGAGCGCGAGCGTGCCGTCGAGCTCATGGTGGGCGAGGCGCGCAGCGTCAGCGCCCACCTGGCGCGCATCGCCGAGATCGAGGTGTCGGCGTTGGCCGAGTTGGGCCGATTGGGGCTCCGCCAGCGCGCGGTGGCGCAGGCGGTGGAGCGCGGCCTGGAGGGCTCTGACCTGGGCTGGCTGCTCTTCTATGCGCTGCGCCGGCGCCTCGACGAAGCCCTCCGTCGACAGGCTGCGACGGTCGAAGAGCAGCCCTTGCTCGCCGTCGGCTTCATCGACCTCGTGGACTTCACCGAGCGAACGGGCAGCCTCGACGAGGAGGAGCTCGCTCGCATGCTCGGCCGTTTTGAGTCTCTCGCCTGGGATGTGGTGACCGAGGCGGACGGTCAGGTGGTGAAGCTGATCGGCGACGAGGCGATGCTCGTCTGTCCCTCGACCGACGCGGCCGCGCGGGCCGCCCTCGAGATCCTCAGCGCGACCGCGAAGCGCGATCTTCCCCCGGCACGCGCAGGCCTGGCGCTCGGGCCGCTCCTGGCGCGCGGAGGCGACTACTTTGGGGCGGCCGTGAACTTGGCGAGCCGACTGGTGAACAGCGCCAAGCCGGGCACGGTCATCATCGACGAGCGTTTCAAGGAGGCACTCGGAGACCACTTCGTGGTCGAGCCGCTGGGCCGCCAGCGGCTCAAGGGCATCGGGGAGGCTCCTGCTTGGAGCCTTCGGTACGCGACCACGAGGCGGTCCGGCGACTACGCCGCCGGCTCCTGACCCCCAGCGCGCTCCTACACTCGCCGGCAACGACCCGCTCGACGGCCGCCGGGCACTGCGCTGACTGAGGAGGGACCAGCGTGGGCTTGGGCGAGGTCCAGCTTCACGGCGTTCGCTGGGGGTGCAACCCAGCCAGAGTGACCCTGACGAGCCGCCGGACCGCGGCCTTGGACGGCAAGCTGCTGGCTGCTGAGAGCGAGTGGAGGCAGTAGCTCGCAAGCTCGCCAGGCGCGACGTCATCGCGGAGGTCGCCATTCTCGGCGCCCTCGGCCAGCAGGTCTTGGACGAGGTCGCTGAGCTGCTGCTGCGCTCGAGCGACGTGCTCGCCCCGATGCAGGAGCGCCGCGAGCTCGCTGCCGTGGTGCTCGTGGGAGATCAGCGCGTAGGCCTCGAGCACAGCTTCGAGCCGCTCGCCGGCGTCGCCGGCTCGGTCCCGGACTGCTGCGAGTTGGTCGAGGTGACCGGTGACCTGACGTTCGTGCCAAGCGAACAGGATCGCTTCGACGTCTGGGAAGTACTTGTACAGCGTCGCGCGTCCGATGCCGGTCTGCTCGGCGATCTGCGCCATCGTCACCGACCGCAGCCCGTGCTCGGCCACCAGTGCCGCAGTGGTGTCCAGCGTCGCGTCGCGCACCGCGCGGCGGTGCGTCTCGATCGTGTCCCTCCACAGCTTCGGCACCGCTTCAGAATACGCCGCCGCCGATCTGCATACATAGTGGCTTGTTCACGACACTATGTCTCGTATACTGCCGTGTCATGGCAACCACCCGCGGCAGAGAGGACACGCCCATAGCTGACTCGCCCCCGTACCCATCCCCCGACCCCGGCGAGGACGCTGCCCCGGCGCGCGGCCGCGAGCCGACCACCGGCGCCCCACGCTGGGTGAAGGTGTCTGGGATCATCACCCTCGTCGTGGTCCTGCTGGTCGCGATCCTGCTCCTCGCCGGAGGTGGTGACCACGGCCCCGGTCGCCACACGTCGCCCGGTGATGCCGGTGGCCAAGCAGCGCCCTCCAGTGCCGTCCCGGAGGAGGCCGGTGGCGTTGGTCGCCACAACGCGCCCGCGGGTGGCCAGACCTCGTGATGCCCACCAGACCCCGCTTGCGCAAGTTCGTGCTCACCGCGCACATCGTCTCCTCGGTCGGCTGGCTCGGCGCTGTCGCCTGCACCCTGGCGCTCGGCGTGGTCGGTCTGACCAGCCAGGATGCTCAGGTGGTGCGTGGTGTCTATCTCACGCTGGAGCCGACCGGCTGGTCCGTCCTGGTCCCGTTGGGCCTGGGCTCGCTGCTGACGGGGCTGCTTCAGTCGCTGGGCACCAAATGGGGCCTGTTCCGGCACTACTGGATCCTCGTGAAACTGGTGATCAACGTCTTCGCCGTGGTCATCCTGCTGATGTACACGCAGACGCTGAGCTACCTGGCGGACCTGGCGGAGCAGGCGCCGTTGGCCAGTGGCGATCTCAGCGGGCTGAGGAGCCCATCCCCCGTGCTCCACGCCGGTCTCGGCCTGCTGCTGTTGCTCGTGGCCGCGAGCCTGTCGGTGTACAAGCCGCGGGGCATGACCCGGTACGGGCAGCGCAAGCAGCACGAGCAGCGTCCGGTCTCGGCAGCCGTAGATGCAGCGGCTCCTGCTCGGCCTCGACCGAGCGGGATCCTGCCCTAGCCTTACGGGGAGCGACGCTTGGCCACTTGAACGTCCACCGCCCGCCCGCCGCCCCCGACCGCAAAGGAGCACCGCTTGAGCTCGGTCAGAACCCTGCGCTACGTAGCGCTCGTCGAAGCAACCAGCTTCCTCGCGCTTCTGGTCGCCACCTACATCAAGTACGCCGGCAGCTCAGAGGTCGGGGTACAGATCCTGGGACCCATCCACGGAATCCTGTTTCTCGCGTACGTGCTGATCGCGCTGCTCGTCGCGCGGGCCGCGCGGTGGAGCGTCCTCACGACCCTGCTGGTGCTGCTCGGCGCCGTTGTGCCGTTCGGCGGCTTCGTGGTCGACCGATGGCTGGCCAAGAATCAGGAGCCCAGCGCAGCCTGAGCTCACTGGCGGCGAAGTAGGCGGTGACATGGAGGCAGGCGGCCACCCGCACGCCTGCGAGCGGCACAGAGGAGCCAGAACGCCGAGAGCTGCGTCACGGCGGTCGTCCTCACTGAGATGTCCGGCCCCCGACCCGGCGAGCCTGCTCCGGCTCGGCGGAGGCTCCGTGACCGCCGCCGTCGCGATGGCCCTCGTCCGAGCCGCCCGCCCCCGAGATGAGCACCGTGGTCCCGAAGACGAACGCGACGGCAGCGATGGCGGCGACGAGCTTGGTCGGCGGCCCGCCGTGGACGCCTGTCTCGTGCAGGACTGCGTGACCCTTGCCGCGCGTGATCAG